>DATLRG010000147.1:0-7428 GCA_035534795.1 Chloroflexota bacterium | reverse complement strand
TGAGAGGTTTGCAGCGCAAACCTCTCACCTCCTAACCCCTGCCGGACTCCCGCCGGGGAACGAAGCCCTTCGGCCGACCGTCGCGCCATCGTTTGGACCAGCGCTCGCCTTCCCTCTCGTCTGGCTGGATCGCGACGCGGAATCGACGGCAGCAGCAGCCAGGCGGCAGGAGACTGGTGCGTCACTCGGCCAGTCGATCAGATCGCCGCTCCAGCCGTCCCTTGCCACCGCGAGGCAATCCCCGCGGTCCCTCGCGCGCGGTCGTGGTGTGGCGTTGGAATCCCAGCCCTTCGATCGACCGCTCGCATCGCTCGGCCGCCAGGAATCGCGCCGCGCCGATCACAGACCCCTTCTGCGTCACCAGCAGTCCTCGGAACGGTTGAGCGAGCGATCGGGAGGCCTCTCCCTGGCCCTCCCCGTGGACGAGAAGGGAAGCGATGCCTCCGTGGACAGGGAGGGAAGAGGCGTCCCCCCGTCCACGGTGGGACCGCGGGGGGGTAGCCCGCTCGCTGGCCCACCGTTGCCACTCTTCGCTGTCGGCCACGTCCCAATCCCGAACTCGATCGCGCTCCGGAGCGGGGCCGGTGGTCTATTGGCGAGCGGTCACCGCGACGCCGGGTTGGCTTCAGCCTCGGCCCACGGCGTCGAGACGCGGGAGTCGCGGTTGCCCAGGTGGACTGAGATCACCCGCTTGCTTCCGCCGCGGATCGCCGTGGGCGCGGAGCAGCCGTTCGAGTCTCAAAGCGTCCAGCGCTGGGCGCCACGCTCGCTGCGCGGGCCGGGCGATGGACTGGAGACGCCGTTTCATCGGCCGGCGGGTCCTGCCGCCGAGATCGATCGATCGACTAGCCGGGGCGACGGACCTTATCCCTGGTCGCTGGCGATCGACCAGCCCCGGGCGATGGGCGAATCCGCTGCGCCGACTCCCGTGGGACGGGATCCAGCCGCGTCAACCGGCCCAGGTCTTCGAATCAGCGCGACGCGGCCGCTGGCGGCCTCGACCGGCGCGAAGCCGGCGCGGGATACTCCCGGTTTGGGGACACCCAGTCTTCTTCAGCCGATCACCGCGTGGCGCCCGGCAACTCCGTCGGGCGGACCCGCACTCGTTCGCCGCGCGCTCGTCAGGGGCGATGGCGCGGCCCTCCGGCCGCCTGGCTTCTATCAGGTCCCTTTCGTGCCAGCAGCGGTCCGCGAAGGAACCCTGGCGGGGCGTGGGGCGATCGAGACCCGAAGCCGGGCGAGTGGCGCTTCCCCACGCTACGGGCCAGCCGCGCCCCTCGTCCTGGCGAGCCGCGGACCCGCGGCCGCGGCAGAACCGGGGACGCCGGCGACCGATGGCCGGGTGCGACCTGAGCGATGGCCGGCGAGGATGGTCCGACCCGCGGCCGCGGCAGCACGGATGCTCGACACACCGGGCCTGCGAGGACACCCGGCACCTCCGACACCGGCTCGAGCAGTCGGAAGCCCAGCTCCCACGCAGGCGATGGCTCGCTTCCTCCAGCGTGCAGCAGCGTGGGCTCCCGGTCGTGCCGGCCCGCTCGGCGTCGCGCCCGGCCTCCCGGCACCGGTCGGAAGCCCAGGTAGACGGGAGCCGGCCGGCGCGCGCTTGGCGCCGAGACTCCCGGGCCCGCGACGTGCCGCGGCCGGTGACACGTCCCCAATCGGGCTGGGAGCGCCAGCCCGTCTGGCCGCGTGGCGGACACCGCGGTCGCGCCTGCCCGAGTCGGAGAGTCCGTGGTCCGGACGAAGCTCACCCAGAGCGAGGTTTCTTGAGCCACTGCCCGTTCACCCGTTTCGACGAGAACAGGCAGGACCGGGACCAGCCGCGTCCCCATCGAGGTTTTTTTCGCCACTGTCGCTGCCCCTTGCCGTCGCGTCAGGGGCGGAGGTGCGGTCCCCTCGCGCAGAAGCCGTGGCGAGGCCCGCCGACGTTGCCAGGGCCGAGCAGGAACGACAGGTGGAGCGTCTGCCACGGATAGGGCACGAGCGCGACCAGGGCACGACGATCGACTCCACCTTGCGCGGCATCCGACGTAGGGACGCCGAGTTGACCGGCCATCGCTCCGAGATTCCCGTCCCCCGGGACATCAGTCCCGCGCCCCTCCGCCTGCCTTTATGGGCTTTAGCGTTTTCATCGGGTATGGAGTCGCTGCCTGAAAGGGCAGGCGGCGGGACGAGGGGGCTGAAGTCCCGGGAGACGCGCGAGTCGAACCTGACGAGGACGGGCATCGGGAGTCGAGACTTTAGCCGAGTGGTCCCGGGACGGCCCGCTCGAGTCTCGACTCCCGACGACGCGAGCAGAATCGCCAACGCTGCCCCCCGAGGTTTCAACCCCGCGTCCCTTCGCCTGCCTTTCAAGGTAGCGGCGTCCTTCGACGCTCGCCTGGCTCCATACCCGATTAAAAGGTTAACGCCCACGACGACGGCGATGTCTCGCCGTCCTCCATCCCTGCTCCTTCCTCCTTTGGCAGAGACGTCGCTTCGGCTCGCGTCCCTACAACCACTGTCGGAGGAGGAGACCTCCTACCCAACAGCCGCGCTGCCCTTGATCAAGCCAGAGCCTCTCGTGTCCCGCCTGATGCCGTCCCGTCGGCCGGCCAGCGCAGCCGCCTGGCCTGAGCGCACCGTCACCGGGCTCGCGCCGGCGCCGCGGCCTGCCCGGATGCAGCGCGCGCGCATCGCGCTGGATTGGGTCGCGGGCGCCAGTCCGTGGCAGAGCGAGCCTGTGATCGAACGCGCGTACGCGGCCGTCCGCGCGCTCGAATCGCAGGGGATCCGGGTGGAGTTGGTGCGCGGGCGCGAGGTTGTCGCTCAACGGTACGACGCGAGCCAGGGACAGCCCGCCGGCGGCTTCAGTCTCTTCGGCCCGGCCGGCCCGATCGCGCTGGATCACTTCGAGGTGCTCGATCAGGCGCTGCTCGTCGCCCAGCGGCCCGGCTACCTTCAGGTCCTGGTTGCGCCCACGGCGGCGCCTGGACCGTCTCGAGCAAGTTCGGCGCGCCAGGGCGGCCTCGTGGGCGCCTGGGCCGGTGCCCGGTCGCTCGACCCGTCCCTCGCGTTCGCCCTCCCATCGATCGTCGACGACGCGAGCGTTGCAGCGCCAGCGAGTGCGGCGCCGGTGGTCGAGAGGTCAGACGGTGATGGGTCGCGGTTGGCGTCGTCGGCACGCCGCACCATGGGATCAGCACGGCCGCGGCTGACGCGAGCGGCTGACGCGAGCGTCGCGGCGCCGGCTGCCGGCGCCGCGGGAAGGCTGGTCCGGCCGCGCACCGAACGAGAGCCACTGCCGCGCCCCCTCGCGGCGACCATCGTGAAAGCCGCCTCCGCCATCGGCACCTCGTGGCGTATTCCCGGGAAGCGAAGCTCGATCGTAAGCAGCCAGCGCACGGAATTTGTCGATGCTCCGCGTGACCGCGGCGCCATCGGGCGCGCTGGAGCGCCCGGGGTGAATGAGACGAGACTGGACCTGCCACTCCCAGGCTTCCTGTCCCAGAGGGAGAGGGAGATCACCGACTCAGGTCTCAGTGCGACCGGCCGCCCCGGAGCGCCCCTCTCACCCCCGCCCGCTCTCCCCGGCGCGGAGCGAGCGGGAGTCACGTGGCAGGCACCGGTCCGTGGCGCGAAGCTCCTCTCCCCGGCGCGGGGAGAGGCGGGGAGAGAGGTTCCCCGGGCGCCCGTTTCAGGATACCTACCGCTGTCAGGGAAGGGGAGACTGGACGCTCGCCCTGGTGGGGGCGCCAGCGCGCGGGCTGCACCGGCGCTCCGTGCGATCGCTCGAGGACCGTTGGCGATTCAGAGGATGAGAGCGGGCGCCGTCGAAGACAGCCCCGAGCCGCCACCGGCGACCATCGGCGCCAGCGGCCCCAACGGGCTGACCGCCAGGTCGTGGTGGCGCTTGCCGTCGCGCGATGTTTCGATCGCACCGCTGTCCGCCACGATCCCCGACGCGGCATGGTCGCCGGTCGCGAGTGATTTGGCACGCCCTGGCCCGGTGGGCCAGACCACGACGATGGAGCAACGCGTCACGGGCACCACGCGGCCGCTGCCGAGAGCTTCATCTGGCACCGTGGGCAGCACTGACAGTCACGCGACACGTCGGTCGGCGAGACCGATCGGTTGGGCCACGGGCGCTTCGCCGGAAGGTGCGGTCCGCGCCATCGGCCGCGAGTGGGCGTCCGGCACCGCGGGATTGCCGACCATTCTGATCGTCGACGTCGCCGAAGCGCCGCCGGCCCCATCGGCGATGCCGCTGGCGAGCCCGCCAGCTACCGGGCGCAGTGCGGTCGGTTTGGCCGTGACGCACGCCAGCAGTCGCTGGACGGGAGCGCCCGTGACGTCCGCGCCTCCGTCCGCCGTCGCCGCGTCGCTGCCACCGCTGACCTTCGCCCGCGATGCCGCGCCCGAGCCGCTCCCGCTGCGTCGGCAAGACGTGGCTCGCGCCGACTCGAACCGGCCCGCCGCGACAGCGGTTCAGACGATGCCGTCCACCACGACGACGTCGAGCAGCCCCCCTTCACAGCCTCCGGAGCCACCGGACCTGGACCTGTTGGCGCGGCAGGCGTACGCGTTGATCAAGCAAAAGCTGGCCGTCGAGAGGGAACGTCTGGGAATGCTGCACAGGTTTGACACGTGGTAACCCGGAAGAGCGAGGAGAAGAATCATGCCATCTGGCTTTAGCTCGGCCTCCGGCAAGCCGGTCAAGGCTTACATCTGGGACGAAGAGAAGGGGCGGAAGGTCGTGGACTGTCTCTTCAACCCGACCGAATACAGCTTCACCAAAAGCAACACCTGGGCACCGGGGAACATCATCGGGCACGACCTGCCGCTGGTGAGCTTCCAGGGTGGGGGCATGATGAACCTGCAGGTGTCCTTGCTCTTCGACACGTATTCTCGACCACCCGTCTCGGGGCAGATCGAGGACGTCCGCAAGTATACCGAGAAGGTCCTCAATCTGATGAAGATCGACTCGTCGCTGAAGGACCCAAACAGCCAGGCTGGTCGGCCGCCGCGCGTCAGTTTTCGTTGGGGTAATTCGTGGAGTTTCAAGTCGGTGATCTCACGGATCACCCAACACTTCACTCTGTTCCTGTCCGACGGAACACCGGTCCGTGCGACCCTCGACGTCACCTTCGACCAGGTGGAGCAGGAAGGAACCTATCCGCCGCAAAACCCGACGTCGGTCGCCACGACTCAAAAGATCCGAGTCGTCGGCCCGGGCGAGACGGTCGACATGATCGCCTTCGCCGAGTACGGAGATTCGAAGAAGTGGCGATTGATCGCCGATTTCAACCAGCTCGACGACCCGTTACGACTCCGTCCAGGCCAGAAGCTGGCCATCCCGCCGGTCTCGTAGAAGAGGGTGTCGGGAGTAGGTCAGTGGGTAGTGGATGCGGCCAGCACATCCCACTACCCACTGACCTACTCCTGACACCCTCTCAAGAAGACTGCTTCGCGCAGGAAAGTGAGAATCGATGAGCGATCTCGGCACGGCGACGCTTCTGCCGGTCGTCAACGTCAAGCTGGACGGCTCCGCGCTGGCGCAAGAGGCGATGAAACGGATCACCGAAGTGGTGGTCGAGCAGAGCCTGCATCTCCCGAGCATGTTCGTCATCCGCCTGCACGACTTCGGGGACGACGCCAACCCCGGGCAGCAAACACTGTTCAAGATCACCAGCGCCGATACGTTCGCGATTGGCTCGACGGTCGAGATTCTCGCGGGGTGGAGTGGCGGAGATCCGGACACGCTCATGAAAGGCGAGATCACCTCGGTGGAGCTCGATGCTACCACGGATCACGCACCCCTCCTCACCATCCGCGGCTACGCCAAGTCGCACCGACTGCACCGGGGCCGCGCGAGCAAGTCGTACCTCGACATGAGCGACAGCGACATCGCCTCCGCGCTCGCCGGGGCCGTCGGCCTCGGTGCCCAGACGGACATTAGCTCGGTGCATGAGTACACCTTTCAGAACAATCAGACCAACTGGGAGTTCCTGAAGCAACTCGCGGCGCGCAACGGCTTCGAGCTCTTCGTCGACGACACGCAACTGCACTTCCGTAAGCCGCAGCCGCGGAAGACTCAGGGACCAGCCCAGCAGTTTGGGCAGAACCTGCTGAGCCTGCGGGTCAAGCAGACGTCTCTCTTCCAGGCGCAAAAGGTGACCGTGCGGGGTTGGGACCCGCAGACGAAAGCGGCCCTCATCGGCACCGCGACGACCGGAAAACTCGCTCCGAAGACCGGCATCTCCGGGTCCGGTGCCTCGATCGCGACGAGCGCGTTCGGCGGGGCCGACACGTTCGTCGTACATCAGCCCATCGATACGCAGACCGATGGCGTCACCCTCGCCCAGGCCGTCCTCGACGATCTCGACGGCACCTTCGTCCAGGCCGAGGGGGTCTCCCGGGGCGATTCCGGCATTAAACCCGGCGTGACTCTCCACGTCTCCGACGTTGGCCAGCGCTTGGCAGGCGATTATTACGTCACCGCGGCAACCCACACCGTGAACCCGCAACGAGGCGGCTACACCACCGCTTTCACAGTCAGTGGACGGCAGACGAACACGTTGCTGGAGCTGGTGGAACCGAGGGACCGTGGCGGCGCGATCCCCAGCGTGGTCGTCGGCATCGTCACCAACAACACGGACGACAAGAACCAGGGGCGAGTCAAGGTCAAGTTCCCCTGGCTTTCCGACGACGAGGAGAGCTGGTGGTGTCGCATCGCCAGCCCCATGGCTGGCTCGTCGCGCGGCTTCTACTTCCTTCCCGAGGTCAACGACGAAGTGCTCGTCTCGTTCGAGCACGGCGACATCACCCGTCCGTACATCCTGGGCGCCCTCTGGAATGGCCAGGACCTGCCCCCGAAGAAAAACAGCGAAGTCGTCGCCCAAAGCAAGGTCAACCAGCGCATCATCCAGACGCGGGCCGGCCACAACATTACTCTCGACGACACCGGCAGCAAGGAAAAGATCACGATCACCACCAGGGCCGGCCATACTGTCACGATGGACGACACCAGTGGCTCTGAGTTGATCTCGATCGTCGACAAGACCGGCAACAACTTGATCAAGATCGAGTCGTCCTCGAACAAGATCACGGTGCAAGCGAGCGGCGACGTCAACGTCCAAGCCACCCAGAATATCGACGTCAAATCGGACTCGGGGAACATCACTATCGAGGGGAGCACCGGTAACGTGTCGGTGAAGACCGATGCGGGTAACGTCGAGGTCAGCACCTCGGGGGGTAACCTCGATCTGAAGGGCCTGCAAGTCAACATCCAGGCGAGCGCGAAGATGTCGATCGACGGCGGCGCAATGCTGCAGATCAAGGGTGGAATGGTGCAGATCAATTAGCACCGTGTCACACCAGGATGATGGATGGTGTGGCACGGTGCTGGTGTCTTGTCAGGCGTGGAATGATGGGTGGTGGGGGTGG
>DATLRG010000146.1:0-6368 GCA_035534795.1 Chloroflexota bacterium | reverse complement strand
TTAAAACGGCAGGGTTGTGGTGGATTTGTGCCGCAAATCCACCACATCCCTGCCGTTTTCACACCGGGCTGACTTTAATGCATGTAGCGGCCGGCGTCGACGACGATGCTCTGGCCGGTCATCGAATCGCTCTTCGCGAGGAGAACGACCGCCGCGGCGCAGTCCTCCAGGCTGGGAAGGCGCTTCAACGGAGCAGCGGCGGCGGCCTGCTCGATGCTGTTCTCTCCCCAGGCGCGGCCCCAGCGTGTGTCGATCAACCCGGGCGCCACGGCGTTGACCGTGATCTCCGGGGCGAGCGCCAACGCGAGCGCGCGTGTCAGCATGGTCTCGGCCCCCTTCGAGACGGAATAGGGGAGCGAGCTGCCGCCGGCGCGCAGGCCGGAGATCGACGTCGTCTGGATGATCCGTCCCGCGCCCTGGCGCTTCATGATCGGCGCAACGGCCTTTGCGCAGAGCCAGGCGCCTTTGATGTTCACGGCCATGATCCGGTCCCAGTCGGCTTCGGATACCGCGTCCAGATCCGCAAACGGCACGAAGACGGTGGTGCCGGCGTTGTTCATCAGGACGTCGACGCGGCTGAACTCTTCCATGACCCGGTTGACCAGCGTCTTGACCTCGGCTGCCTGAGAGACGTCGGCGCGGATAGCGATGGCCTTGGCGCCGAGCGCGCGCAGCTCGCCGAGCGTCTCGCTCGCTTCCTTTTCCGACTTGGTGTAGTTGATCGCCAGGTTCATGCCCTCGCGGGCCAGGGCCAGGCTGATCACCCGGCCCAGGCCGGTCCCACCGCCGGTGACGAGAGCTACTTTCCCACGCAGATCCATCGGTTCGCCTCCACGCATTTTGGTGATGGCGCAACTATACCACACACATCTGGCTATTCCTCTGGGAACAGATCGGGAAGATCTGCCGGGCGTGGTAAAATCGCATGATAGGGCATGGGCGTTGGAACCATGCCGCGAGAAAGCGCCGGTGAAGAAATCCATGGCATCTGCCAACCAGCCGCGCGTTCGGTACGCGCCCAGTCCGACCGGCCTCCCCCACGTCGGCAACATCCACACCGCGTTGTTCAACTGGCTCTACGCCCGGCACGGCGGCGGGAGCTTCATTCTGCGGATCGAGGACACCGACCAGGACCGGGTGGTGCCGGGCTCGCTGGACGCGATCTACGAGAGTCTGCGCTGGCTCGGCTTGCAGTGGGACGAGGGGCCGTCGGTCGGCGGGCCGTTCGGGCCGTACTTCCAGTCCGAGCGCCTGCCGATCTACCGCTCCTACGCCGAGGAATTGGTCGCGAGCGGCCACGCCTACCGCTGCTTTTGCTCGCAGGAGCGCCTGGCCGAGCTGCGCGCGGCCCAGGCGGCCCGCAAAGAGCCACCGCGCTACGACCGCTTCTGTCGGGCGCTCACGCCAGCCGCGTGCGAGCAAAAACTGCTGGCCGGCGAGCCATCCGTGATTCGCCTGGCGGTGCCCGACACCGGCGAGACGTCGTTCGACGACCTGATCCGCGGCGAGATCCGGTTCAAGAACGATCTGATCGACGACCAGGTGCTGATCAAGTCCGACGGCTGGCCGACCTATCACCTGGCCAACGTCGTCGACGATCACCTCATGGAGATTACCGACGTCCTGCGGGGCGAGGAGTGGATCAGCAGCACGCCCAAGCACGTCCTGCTCTACGCGTTCCTGGGATGGAAGCCGCCGCGGTTCGGGCACTTCCCGATTCTGCTGACGATGGACCGCGCCAAGCTGAGCAAGCGCCGCGGTGCGCCCGACATCCTCGACCTGCGGGCGAAGGGCTACCTGCCGGAGGCGGTGGTGAACTTCCTGGCGCTGCTTGGCTGGGCGCCGGACGGCAAGACCGAGGTGCTGAGCTGCGCCGAGATCGTGGCGCAGTTCACCCTGGAACGCGTCGGCGCGACGCCGGCGATCTACAACTCCGAGAAGCTGGACTGGCTCAACGGTTACGACATCCGCCAGCTCGCCGCGGCTGACCTGGCGCGTCGGCTGGTGCCGTTCTACCAGGAGGCCGGCTTGATCCCAGAGCAGCCGGTCCTGCCCGAGCACCTGGCGTTGATCGGCCGCCTGGTGCCGCTGATTCAGGAGCGGATCAAGACGCTCGCCGAGGCGCCGCGGCTCACCGGCTTCTTCTTCCGCGACCAGGTGGTCTACGATCCGGCGCTGCTGATGCCGAAGGGCTGGACCCGCGAGCAGACGCTCGACGCTCTACGGCAGGCCCGAGGCCGGCTGGCTCAGCTCGCCACGCCGCCCGAACGCTTCGCGGCCGAGCCGCTCGACGCGGCGCTGCGTACGCTGGCCGACGAGCTGGGGATCAAGGCGGGCGCGTTCTTCGGCGCGTTGCGCGTGGCCCTGACCGGGCGAACCGTCGCACCACCGCTCTTCCAAACGATGGCGGTGCTCGGCCCAGAGCGAACGCTGGATCGCGTTGATCGGGCGATCAGCTTGCTCGCAACAGGGGCGACGACGACCGGCTGACCCGACGCCGCGGTCGCGAGCGGTCGACCGCATCGCGGACGGCCCGAACGACCTCATCCGGCTCGAACGGTTTGCCGAGCAAGCGCGTGGCATCCGCGGCCGCCACGTCCGCGGTTTGCAACGCTGCGCCGGTGACGAGGATGATCGGTAGCGCCGGTCCCCAGCGGCGGTGCAACGCCTGCGCCACCTCGCGGCCGCAGCCGTCGGGCAGCTCCCAGTCGAGCACGACGCACGCGGGGCGACGCCCGGCGGCGATCGCTCCGGCCCGGGTGGTGACGCAGCGAACGGATAACCCCGCTGCTTGAAAGATCGCGGCATACAGATCACAGATATCGCCGTCGTCGTCGACGACTAGCACAGCTTTGTCCAGCACTGTTGACCCCTTCTCGTCCGCCGCGTCGCGGTCCGCCGATGCACGGGCGCTCTTGCCCGTCGGATCCGAGTATAGTGTTTGTCGAACAAAGTGTCAAAATATCTTAGAAATCATCGCACAACAGGGATGTGGGTGCAACGAGGGCACCCACATCCCTGTTGTGCGATGATTTCGTACTCTTCTCTGGTGACCGGTGCGGGACTGTCCTGGATTTGCGCAGCAAATCCAGGACAGTCCCGCACCGGTCACCGTGACCTTGGTTTCGAGTTGCTGACAAAGCCTGCGTTTGGCGGTGCGCAGCACCGCCAAACGCAGGCTTTGTCAGCAACTCTTAGCTCCAGAGGGAGTAGGTCAGCCGTGGGTCCGCGAGATCGAGTGGGAATGGGAGCAGCAAGGGTGGCGCGAGCGCGCGGACGTCGGTGGGCTGGTAGTTGTCTCGACGCAGCGGCGTGTAGCGCGGATCGTAGGGGATGGCGTGGTACACCGCGCGCGGCCGTGCCTCCTCGTACACCCAGACCCAGGTGTGGCTGGTATCGACCCACCCGGCAAACAGCCGAACGTGGCCGCGGTGCCGTGGGTCTTGCGCGGTCGTCAGGTCCAGCGCGTCGCCGGGCTGCAGTGCGTCCTCGGAAATCGGGTGAGCCACGCCGGCCAGCGTATCGGTCGTCTGGCGCGAGACCTCCCAGGCGCGGCTCAGATAGGCCGAGCAGTCGAGACCGGCCATCGTCGTCCCGCCCCAGCGGTACCGAATCCCCAGCAGGCTCGCGGCGTTGGCGAGGATGCGGGCCGTCGTGATCGCACCGGACCCGCCATTCGCCCCGGTGCCGGCGGCGAACGCTGGAGTCGGACTGATGATGCCCAGGATGCCCAGAAGGACGCTCACGATCAGAACGTAGCGCTGCCGGTCCACGATTGCCTCTTCCTTGCCGCGCGGCGCGTTGGCGCCAGCTTGGGAGAAAGTCGTTCGGTGTGCAGTCGCTATCGTATTCGGTGGAGTGCTTATTGTCAAGTAGCCTCTCCGCGATGGGTTTGACCTGCTGAGCGGGCGTTGACAAGCGCCGCGCCGGGATGATACAAGCACCGGTGCGTTGAACGAAACACGCGGGAGGAATACGTTGGCAGGCGACGAGCAGTTCAAGAAAGTTGACGCGGCCAAACTCGAACGATTGGTGGCGGCCATCTACGCCGAGCTCGGCGTGCCCCAGGAGGATGCCGCGCTCCTCGGGAACGCGCTGGTGGATGCGGACCTGCGCGGGGTGAACTCGCACGGCTGCCGCTGGGTGTCGGTGTACGCCCGGAACATTCGGAACGGTGGAGCGAATCTCCAGCCGGTCATCCGGGTCGTCCGCGACGACGGAGCAACCTGCGTGCTCGACGGCGACGGCGGGCTGGGGCATATCCTGGCCGCCCGCGCGATGAAGCTCGCCATCCAGCGCGCCAAGGAGCACGGCGTCGGCGTGGTCTCACTGCGGAACAGCCAGCACATCGGCGCGCTCGCCTACTACACCCAAATGGCCGCCAACGCGGAGTGTCTCGGCTACTGCACGACCAACGCCGGCGTCGTCATGGTGCCGCCGGGTGGCCGCGAAAAGATCGTCGGCCTGAATCCACTCTCCTGGGCCGCGCCCACCGCTCGTCCCTGGTCGTTCAACCTGGATATGGCGACCAGCGTTGTCGCCGGCTCCAAGCTCGGCATGGCATCGGAGCGCGGCGAGACGATCCCACTGGGCTGGGCGATCGATCGCGACGGCAACCCGACCGACGATCCGAAGAAGGGCCAGGAGGGTGGCATTCTACCGCTCGGCGGGCCGAAGGGGTACGGTCTGTCGGTGATGCTCGATATCATGGCCGGCGTGCTCTCCGGCGGCCGCTTCGGTCGGGGCCTCGGCGCGAAGGGCTCGGCGCAGCTCTACCAGGCGCTGGACATCGCCCACTTCATCCCGATGGACGACTTCAAGTCGCGCATGGAGGAGCTGATCCAGCAGATCAAAGGCTCGGCGCTGGCGCCGGGTTCGAAAGGCATCTTCTTCCCGGGCGAGATCGAGTACAACCTGAAGCAGGACCGCCGCGCGAGTGGCCTGCCGCTGGATGCGTTCGTCCGTGGCGAGATCAAGCGCGAAGCCGAGGCGCTGGGGCTCGCCTACGAGATTGAGCTGTGATGCGATCGGCGAGACTGGACCGATAGAAGCGACGTGACACATGGAGAATCCAGAATTTCTGGGCTCGGTCCGACCGGGACGGTTCACCACAGAGACACGGAGGGAGCACGGAGGACACAGAGTATGAGTGAGAAGCTATCTCACAACAGGTAGGTGGGCGCCCCGAAGGCACCCACCTACCTGTTGTGAGATAGAGCTTGATTCTCTCTGTGTCCTCTGTGCTCCCTCCGTGTCTCTGTGGTGAAGGTCGTCCCCGCCTGCCCGCCCAGAGTCCGGAATGCTTCAAGATCACGTCCGCAGGACGTCCGGATTCACGCAATCCAGGGGTGGCTTGCCGGTCAGCACGTTGATGGTGTTGTCGACCGCCATGCGGATCGCCAGCTCGTTCGCCTTCTGGCTGAAGCCGGCCACGTGCGGGGAGAAGATGATGTTCTCCCGCTGGAGAATCGCGCTGCCCCAGGGCGGCTCTTTGTCGAAGACGTCGAGTGCCGCGCCGGCGATCCAGCCCTCCCGCAGCGCTCGGTCCAGCGCCGGCTCGTCGACCAGCGTGCCGCGCGCGGTGTTGATCAGGAACGCGGTGGGCTTCATCGCGCGCAGCCGCTCGGCGTTCATGACGCGGTCGGTATCCGGCGAGGCCGGCAGATGCAGCGTCAGGAAGTCGGCATCGCGCACTACCTCGTCCAGTGACCGCCGCTCGACCTGGTTGGCCCGGGCGAACTCCTCGTCCCAGAACGGGTCGTGGGCGATGACGCGCATTGAGAATCCGCGGCCGCGCCGGGCCATTCCCTTGCCAATCTTACCCAGCCCGAGAATTCCCAGCGTCTTCCCGTTCACGTCGACCCCGGTGTGCCGCTCCCACTTCCCCGAACGCACCAGGCGGTCGTGCAGTGGGATGTCGCGAGCCAGTGCCAGGATCAGGCCGAACGCGAGATCGGCGACCGCGTCCTGGTTGGTCCCGGGGGTCGTCGACACGATCACGCCCCGGGCGGTCGCGGACGGGAGATCGATCGCATCGTAGCCGACGCCTACCCGTGTGATCACCTTCAGGCGGTCGGCCGCCTCTATCACCGAGGCGGAGTAGCGATCGCTGGCGGCAATCACCGCGTCGATACCGGGAATCAGCTCCCGCATCTCGGCCTCGGAGTGGTGACTCGGTCGGCGTTCGTTCTGAATGGTGCAGCCGATGGCGCGCAGGCGCTCCAGCTCGGGATTGTTCTCTTCGACGGCCCACGACGTTACCAGAACCTGATACGTTGCCACGCTCTTCATCCTGCTTCGATGTTCTCTGGCTTGATCTCGTCCAGGATACACAAAGAGCAGCGCCCCCGACAAGTCCTCCTGGCTGG
>DATLRG010000145.1:0-8011 GCA_035534795.1 Chloroflexota bacterium | reverse complement strand
CCGGCGGATGCCACAGAGACGGTCGCATCGTCTGCTCCTTCTCATTCCGAAGAATGCCCTGAGCAGACCACACACGGGGCCTTATTGTCAAGATAGCATCCGAGAACAAGTCGACTATGTCTACTTGACCGACGTTCTAGCCGTCATCGTCGGGTGGCAAGGGTCGCTGATGCGAGCTCCGGCGATGGACCCTTCCAACGTTCTATAGCTGGGCCGCTAGGTTGCTTCCACTCTTTACGCACCGGGACCACTGTGCTATCATTACCCATTGGACGAGGCGCGGCGTCAGAACCCGGAGGGAAGATGTGGGCCGAAATTAGGGTCGCCCGAGACATCCGCATTGCCGAGGCGTGGCAGGAAGTCTTCGAGAACCAGGGAATACCCTCCAAGATCTGGCCGATGGACTCGCGATCGCACGGCGTCGCCTTGACGACCTACCAGGTGCTCGTTCCAAACGACCGACTGCACGTCGCCGATCTCGTCCTGAGCCATACCTTCTAGTGACGGCGAAACAGTTCGCGGCCGGTCCACCCAGGCTGAACCCTCCGGACGGAGCACCCCCGGTGAGTGTAAACGCATGAGCATTCTGTTCGTCACGTCCCCAGAAAACAACGCCGGCAAGACGGCGCTCATCGTCGCGCTGGGACAGCGTCTTGGCCGCCTGGGCAAGCGAGTCGGCTATCGACGACTGCCCGGCCCCGGCGCCTCCGCCGATGCCACCTTCGTGCGGTCCGCCCTGCAGCAGCGCGAGTCCCTGGACGTGATCTGCCCACCCCCGGATGGCATTGCCAGCAGCCTTCAGGCCGACTTCGACGTTCTTCTGGTCGAGGCCGGCGATCCCGTGGCCGCCGCGGCGACCGCCAACGGCTTCGACGTGGTCCCCCTGATCGTCACCCGCTTCGCCGTCGACCACGTTGCCGAGACGAGCATCGCGCACGCTCGGGCGCTCAGTTTGGATCGAGCCAACGTCCTGATCAACGCGGTGCCGGACAAGGGCCGGCGCCAGGTGCAGCAGCGGATCGTCCCGGCGCTTCAGGACGCGGGACTGAACGTCGTGGGCATTATTCCTCAGGACCGGACTCTTCTGGGCACGACAGTTGGAGAGCTTGCACGGGCGCTCGAAGCCGAGGTGCTGTGCGCGGGTGATCAGTTGAGCCTGCCGGTCGAGGCGGTCATGATCGCGGCGATGAGCGACGAAGGCGCCGAGGAGTACTTTTCCCGCATCCCGCGCAAGGCGGTCGTCGCGGCGGGCGACCGGCCCGATATCCACATGCCGGCCCTCGCCACCGACACGAGCTGCATCGTCCTCAGCGCGGGCCTCGCACCGGACCCCACCGTCTTCAAGACCGCCGACCAGCAAGGTGTGCCGCTGCTCCAGGTAAGCCCGGACACCATGGCGGTCCTCGATCGGATCGCGGAGCACTTCGGCCAGGTACGCTTCCATCAGCGACACAAGATTGGCCCCGCGGTCGCCTTGCTGCGAGAGCACCTCGACGAGGCAGCGCTGTTCACCATTCTCGGGATGGACGGGCGGGAGGTCGCCTGATGCACGAGCGATTATCCTACGAGGATCCTGGTTGGGAAGAAGAAGTCCGACGCATTTGTGCCGAGATCGAGAGCGTCGACGGCGCCGTGATGCTAGCCCTGCACGAGCTGATGGAGCGCTTTGGCTACATCTCCGAGCCGGGCCTGGTCCTCGTCGCCGACCTCCTTCACTTGACCGCACCCCAGGTCTTCGCCGTCGCGACGTACTACCACGAGTTTCGTCTCGAAAAGCCCGCCGAGACCGTTTTCATGCTCTGCCGTGGACCGGCCTGTCGCATCCAAGGCATGGTCGGATTGCGCAAGACGATGGAGCGGCACCTCGGCATCTCCGTCGGCGATCGGACCGCCGACGACAAGTTTGCGATCGAATCTTCGGGCTGCCTCGGCATCTGTCCACACGCGCCGGCCATGTTGATCGACAACGCGCTGGTCGGCCGCGTGTCAGACCAGTATCTGGAGCAGCTGATCGCGGAAAGGTCGGGTACGCCGGTATGACCACTCAATACGATGCCCTCGTCGCCACGGCGAACGAGGCCGTTCGTTCCCAGTCGGCGCGCGGTGTCCCGCGCATCACCGTGGGAATCTCCGGCTGCAGCGAAAGCGTCGGCGCCCGTGGCACGCTCCGGGCGATTCGCGCCGAGCTCGAACGCCGACAGATCCAGGCAATCGTCGAGGAGACCGGCTGCCGTGGCGTCTGCTACGCCGAGCCGATCGTCGACGTCGAGCTACCCGACGGCCCGCGCATCGCCTACGGTCGCATCACCGCGGACCTCGTTCCCGACCTGATCGATTCTGTCGTCGTGAAGCACGACGCTCGTCCGGAGCTGGCCCTGTTCGTCGTCGGCGAGCAAGGTTACGCCGGCATCCCGGCCGAGCCCGAGTTCGACTACTTCAAGCTCCAGCAGCGCCACGTCCTCGAGAGCTGCGGCCTGATCGATCCGTTGGACCTGAATCAGTACGTTGCCCGCGGCGGCTTCAGCGCGCTGCACAAAGTCCTGACGACCATGACCCGCGAGCAGGTGATCGAGGAAGTCAAGGCGTCGGGCCTGACCGGCCGAGGGGGCGCGGCGTTCCCCACGGGCCGCAAGTGGGAATCGGCTCTCGCCTCCAAAAATCGCCCAAAATACCTGATCGACAACGGCGAGGAGGGCGAACCGGCGATTTACAAAGATCGCCGCATTTACGAGGGCGACCCATTCCGCGTGATCGAAGGAGTGTTGATCAACGCCTTCGCGATCGACGCCGACGAGGGCTACATTTACATCGGCGGCGAGCACAAGATCGCGATTCAGCGGGTGAACCGCGCGCTGGAGATCGCCCGCGAGCGTGGGCTGCTCGGCAAGAACGTCCTCGGCACCGACTTCTCCTTCAACATTCAAGTCCGCATCGGGGGCGGCTCGTACGCGGCCGGTGAGTCGTCCGCGATGATGTCCTCGATCGAGGGCCGCCGGGCAATGCCGCGCCCGAAGCTCGTCCGCTCGACCGAGCGCGGCGTCTGGGCCAAACCGACCTGCATGAACAACGTCGAGACGCACGCGAACATTCCGCTGATCATCAACCGGGGCGCCGCGTGGTTCAACGCCATCGGCACCGCCAAGAGCAAGGGGACCAAGGTCTTCGCGGTGAGCGGACAGGTCAACCGACCGGGCATGATCGAGGTGCCCATGGGGATGACCCTCCGCACGATGGTCTACGATGTCTGCGGCGGCATGATCGGCGGACGACCATTCAAGGCGGCTCAGCCGGCCGGCGTCTCGTCGGCCCCCGTCGCCGCGGCTAATCTCGACGTGCAGATGGCGATCGAGACCCTCACCGCGATCGGCGCGCTGCTTGGCTCCGGCGGTCTGGTGATCTTCGACGACACCGTCTGCATGGTCGATATGAACAACTACCTGGTCAACTTCAACGAGCTCGAATCGTGCAGTCGCTGCATCACCTGCCGCGTCGGCACGATGCGCCTGACCGACATTCTGACCCGCATGTGCACTGGTCAGGGGCGTAATGGCGACCTTGAAGCGCTCGCCTGGCTCGGTCCGCTCATGGAGCAGACGACGCTCTGTGGGCTCGGGCAGGCGGCGCCGGTGCCCGCGGTCGGGGCGATGAACATTTTCCGCGAAGAGTTCGAGGCACACATCAACGACAAGCGCTGTCCTGCCGGCTTCTGCGAGGCGCTGATCGAGGAGCGCGTGCCGGTGGGAGTATCCTGATGAGCGTCGACGTCAAAGCCCCCACGCGCGCGCAGTCTGCACCCCAAACCGTCACTTTGACGATCGACGGCAAGTCGGTCACGGTCCCCCGCGGAACGACAGTTCTCCGGGCAGCAATCAACGACGCTGGGATCTACATCCCGCACCTCTGCGACTTTCGCGACCTCCAGCCCTTCGCCGGCTGTCGCATGTGCCTGATCGAAGTCGAGGGGTCGCGCGGCATCGACACGTCCTGCACGGTGCAGTGTCGCGACGGCATGGTGGTCCGCACCGATACGCCACAGCTCCGCGAGCATCGGCTCGGCGTCATGGAAGTGCTGCTGTCGGACCACCCCGACCGGTGCCTGAACTGCCCGCGCATGGAACGCTGCCCGCCCTTCGTCGTCTGCCAGCGCGACGACCTGGTGACGGACCGCTGCGTCACCTGCCCGCGGAACAAGCAGTGCGAGCTGCAGCGCGTCGTCGATTTCACCGGCTGGCGCAGCCAGCGCTTTTATAACGAGCGTCGTTCGACGCTGCCAGAACGGTCGAATCCGTTCATCGAGATCTACACCGACTACTGCATCTTCTGCGCGCGCTGCACCCGCGTGTGCGACGAGGTCATCGGCGCTTCCGCGATCGACCTGGCGCGTCGCGGACCGAACTCGAGCATCAGCGTCCACTTCGACCGACAACTGACCGAATCGCCCTGCATCTACTGCGGCGCCTGCGCGATCGTCTGCCCGACCGGCGCCTTGATGAAGGCCGACGTGACCTTCGGCCGGATTCCCGAGTACGGCGTGCCAACCACCTGCTCGTTCTGCGGCGTCGGCTGCGGCCTGTTCCTGAACGTGAAGGGCGGCCGCCTGATGAGCGCCTCTCCCGATCTGGACGACCCGGCCAGCGCCGGCTACCTCTGCGTGCGGGGCCAGTTCGCCTACGACTACACCAGCAACCGCGAGCGCTTGAAGACACCACTGGTCGCATTCGGCGACGAGCAGACGGAGACTACCTGGGATGATGCGCTGGACACCACCGCGGATCAGATCGCCGCGATCGTCAAGGAGTTCGGCCCGGACGCGGTGGGAGTGATCGGCTCCGGCAAGGTCACGACCGAAGAAGCGTACCTGACCCAGAAGTTCGCTCGCGCGGTGATTGGCACGAACAACGTCGACCACCCCTCCGGCCAGCTCTACCACGCTCCGACCATCGCCGCGCTCCGTCGCGCGGTCGGCGTCCCGGCGATGACTATGCCCAACGCCGATCTCGAGCATGCCGGCTGCATTCTGATTGTCGGCTCGAACACGATGGAGACGCACCCGGTCCTCTTCTTCAAGATCCAGAAGGCGGTGCGCAAGGGTGCGCGCCTGATCTTGCTGGACCCGAGCGAGACCCAGGTGACGCGGTTCGCCTCCGTCTGGCTGCGACTGAAGGCCGGCACCGACGTCGCGGCGATCAACGGCATGCTAAGGGTCATTCTGGACGACCAGTTGCAGGACCAGCAGTTCGTCGACGCCAACACCGAGGGCTTTGCCGAGCTCGCGGCGCAGCTCTCGGAGCACACCGCCGAAGAATACGCCGCGACCGCGGGCGTCGACGTCGAGGACCTGCGCCGGGCGGCCCATCTGTTCGCCAGCGGCGGCGCCGACCAGCGCTACCCGATTCCCGATTCCTGGTACGGCTTGTTCGTCACGCCCGGCGGGCGCCCGACGACCAAGAACTCTGCCATCGTCTACGCCGGCGGCCTGGTCCACCACCCGAACGCCGAGGACGGAGTTCAGGCGCTGGCGAACCTGTCTCTGGTGACGGGAATGATCGGCAAGCAAGGCGCGGGCATCTGTCCGCTGTCCGACCAGAACAACAGCCAGGGCGCGTGCGACGTCGGCGTTTTGCCGAACTTCTGGCCGGGCTACGTGCCGGTCGGCGATGACGTGGCAGGCGCGCGCCTCGCTCAGGTGTGGGGGACAACACCGCCGACGACGCCGGGCCGCAACGTGAGCGAGATGCTGGAAGCAGCGCGCAACGGCAGCATCAAGGCGCTGGTCGTCATCGGAGCGAACCCGGCCGGATCGCTGCCGGGCGGCGCCGAGGTCGAAGCAGCGCTGAAAAACGTGAAGTTTCTGGCCGTCTCGGACATCTTTCCGACGCAGACCACCCGGCTCGCCCACGTGGTCCTGTCGGCGGCGTCGGCCGCGGAAAAGGACGGCACGTTCACCAACGCCGAGCGGCGCGTTCAGCGCGTTCGCGCGGCGGTCCCACCGGTCGGCGTCACGCGGCCCGATTGGCACATCCTCGCCGAGCTCGCGAATCGGACCGCGAAGAAGCTCGGCAAGCCCTGCTCGTTCGACTACGCCGGACCGGCTGACGTGCTGGCGGAGATCGCGCAGGTTATCCCGTTCTACGGGGGCATCAACTACGCCAGGTTGGAATCGGGCGGAATCCAGTGGCCGTGCCCGGCTGACGACCACGCGGGCACGCCCTACCTCTTCGAGGACGGCTTCGGGGACCGGCGAGCCCGACTCGCTCCGACCCGTTACCAGCCTGCGACGGTGACGGCAGCGTTTCCGCTGGCCGCGGCGAGCGGACGGGACATCCAGTTCAGCACCGGCGTGCTGTCGGAACACTCGCGCCGCCTCCTCCAGATGCGCGGCACCTCCTACGTCGAGATCAATCCCTCCGACGCGCAAGCGCTCGGTATCGCGAAGGGCGATCAGGTCCGGATCACGTCAGGCTACGGAAGCGTCGAGCTGGCGGCGACGGTCAGCCGCAAAGTCCGCTCCGGCCACCTCGCGGTGTACGCGCACTATGCCGACGGCCCCGAGCGCCGCCTCACCGGCTTCGTCGGTCTGGCCGAGAAGATGCCCGAGCTGAAGGCGATCCCCGTGCGGATCGAGAAGCTGCACGGCTCGACCAACGGTCACAAGTAACGATCTCACCACGATAGTTTGGGCGCCCCGGGGCGCCCAAACTATCGTGGTGAGATACATTCTGTAAAGCCACGGTGAGAACGACAGGGAAGTGCTTGATGTGCGATGGACATCAAGCACTTCCCTGTCGTTCTCACCGTGGCTTCATTATAAGCATCAGGCAAGAAATAGATCTGTGCTCAAATATTTGAGACCGGAGTCATTGGCGGTGGTCACGATCAGCGTTCCCGGCTTCGCCTCTCGCGCCAGCCTTAACGCCGCCGCCACGTTCGCTCCGGTCGAGAACCCCGCGAAGACCGCCTCTTCTCGCGCCAGACGCCGCGCGGTGTCGATCGCCTCGTCGTCGGTGATCCCGACGAATCCGTCGCAGAACGCCGCATCCCAGAGCGGCGGAATCAACGCGTAGCCAGCGCCCTGAATCTTGTGGCGCGTGTCGACGATTGGTTCGCCCGCCAGGATCGACGCCGTCGCTGGCTCGACGGCGAACGTGCGAGTCTCGGGTCGCCGTTTTTTTAGCGCACGCGCGACACCCATGAACGTGCCCGCCGTCCCCACGGTCCCGACGAAGACGCTCACCTCGCCACCGGTCTGTTCCCAGATCTCGGCGCCAGTGGTGAGCTCGTGCGCGTCGACGTTGCTAGCGTTGTGAAACTGATCGGCCCGGAACGCGCCCAATTGGCGGGTGAGCTCCTCGGTGCGCTGGTCCACCAGATCAAGGTCTTCTTTCGAGACTTGACCCGGCCGGGCGCCGCGCGTCTGCGGGACCAGCTCTACGCGGGCGCCCAGCGCCACCAGCATCCTGCGCCGCTCGATGCTGTTGCCTTCCGACATGACCGCGATCAAGGGATAGCCCTTGACCGCGCAGACAATCGCCAGGCCGGTGCCGGTGTTGCCGCTCGTTAGCTCGATCACCGTTCCACCCGGTCGCAGAGTCCCCGCCCGCTCCGCGTCTTCGACAATCTTCAGAGCGATGCGGTCTTTGATGCTGAAACCGGGATTGAAATACTCGAGCTTTAGGAGAATCCGGCCAGGTAGTTTCGCCGCGAGCCGATCCAGCGCCACGAGCGGCGTGTTGCCAATCGCCTGGAGGATACTCGGCATGACCCCGTCAATCTGCGTTCTCAATGACCTCACCCACCTCACGCTCGCGCCGCGAGCCATTATACTGCTTCTGGCCCGACACGCCCGGCTTCGCACTTTGATGTACAATCGGTCCACGGTGGGCAGTGCGGGGATGAGCAGGAGATGCGGTGCATCTCCTGCTCATCCCCGCGCTGCCCACCGTGGACCGATTTTGCAGCAGTTTTCGGTGCATTGAGCCGTCCGGCGCGGAAGTCGTAGCCGTAGGGTGGC
>DATLRG010000144.1:0-4304 GCA_035534795.1 Chloroflexota bacterium | reverse complement strand
GAGGTCGTCGGTGGGATAGGCCTTCGCGCCCTCGAGCTCGGCCCAGACCTCGCCAACGTCGTCGGGATGCCTCCGGGACTTGCCCCGCGCGGTGTCGCCCGCGACCGAGAAATAGCTTTCGATGAACGCTTCCGGCACCCTGGACGGATCGGCAGGAAAGGCGTGGGTGCCCGGGCAGACCCGGCCCGACGCGAACACGTTGTAGGTCGGGCAGTGAAAGAGAGGATCGTCCGCCGAGCGCGGCCGATTCGCCGCCGCGAAGACGTAGGGCGCCTGACGCCCAGGCAAACAGACGAAGACGAGGCCAGGTAGGGGGAGACGGAGGCGCCGGGGTTTCGCTTCGTAGGATTCCCGCAACCGTATGATCCAGACGCGTGGTTCCCGCCAGACGGCGACCCGGGTGCCGGTCGTGGTCCGGGCCCACCAGAGAGTTTCGGGCGGGAGCAGACCCGTCGTCAGATCGAGCTCGCGGGCGAGCGCGTGGGCGACGTCGAGCGCCGAGACGAGCTTCGTTCGGGTGAGACCTCCGGCGTAGTCGTGGAGGATCACCGACTCCTCGTGAAAGTCCAGCCGCAGGCGCAAAGGGTCTTCCTCGACCTCCGCTTCAGGCGGCAGCATCCAGCGGTAAGGAGACGGGCTCGGCTTCGTCGTGTCGGATCGGGGCGAGGCCGTCCGAGGTGATTTCGCAGGCATACAACCTCCGGTCGCGTTCATAGTTCAGGTGCGGATCTCGGCCGAGCGCGGCGTCGAGAAGCCGGCCGAAATTGGCGACCGGGTCGGCCTCGAGCCAGGAGTCCAGCGTGGCAATCCGGTCGAGGAGCGCTCGCGACCGCGACCACTGCTCGGTCAGCTCGAGGACGTTCTCACGGGTCCAGTCGACATCGACGGCTTCTTCGTCGTCGACGTCGAGGAATACGAGGCCGGTATCGGCCCAGATCCAGTCGGCGAACTCCGCCGCCGCCGCGTACGCCGATCCATCGAGACGGTCGTGCAGGTCGGCCGGAGTGAACCCACTTTCCGGGATCTGGCTGAGGAGTGTCCGGGGAACGTGCGCCTCGCCGGCGTCGAGGAGCGGCAACCGGGTGTCATAACCAGTCTCGTAGGGCTGGGCGCAGAGCGTGAAGAGAAGCAACTCGCCCGTCTCGAGATCGAGCTCGTGGAAGCGCTCGTAGGACCAGCTGTTACGCACGAACGGAATGCCGTAGACCAGCTGCTCATATTCGTCCGCCTCGTAGCAGGGGAAGTACAGCTCCTCGACCCGGTGGACGAACGCCCAGACCCGCGCGCTCTCGCGGTTGCCGTCGCCCGCGCGCGCGTCCAGGATCTCGGTCTCGGCGTCGGGCAGGATGTCGCGTAGGATCCGTCGGAAGGTCAGGTATGCCTCCTGATTCCCCAGGAGAGCCGCGACGGAGGCCGGGCGTACCGGCGTCCGTCGCAGCAGTCTTCCGATCGTGGTGGGACGAGCGATCACCGCGGTGGAAGCTGACGCAAAACCTCCGAGGCGTTTCGGGTCGCCCGGGCGTAGGTTTCCACCTCGGCTACCGCCAGGTTGACCTCCGGCTGACGCAGCGCCGCCGCGTCCACGTCGACGTCGCCGTGCTCGTCGAGGAGCTCGCCGGCGAGCTCGAAGATCCGCAGCCGTTTCTCCGGCACGCGACGAAGAACGGTGACGACGTTCCGCCGTTTGCGTGGCGCCTGGCCTTTGGTGCCGATGCGCTTCGCAAACGTGTAGACAGTGTCGTCGCCGCGCTTCTCCTCGCGGGTATCGGCGTTGGCGAGCTCGGGGAAGAACTCGCCGAGCTGCCGTCGAACCTCCTCGACCGAGAGTCGAGAATCAGGATCCGGGAATTCACGCGCGTCGTAGACGAAGAGACGTGCCATCGAGTACCTCCAAACGGGAGAATGGATTAGCCGAACAGTGTGAGCTGGTCGCTCGACTTGTGGGTCGCGGGTGGTCGGGTGTCGGCCAGTTTCCGCGCTGGCTCGGCCGTGACAGTCGTCGCGGTGCCCGCCACCGAGTCCCCGGTCGGGGACTCGGGCGGTGACGCGAGAGTCGCGTCTTTCGGATGGGGCGCCTTCGCACGGACGGACGTCACGCGCGACGGATTGCGCTGCTGAGCTTGCCAGCGGGTCTCGGCTTCCGCCACTAATGCCGGCACCTCGGCCAGAGCGTCGTCCAGACTGTCGACATCGATCACGCGGAAAAGCGGGTCACAGCCGTCAGCCCCGACCGCCAGGACAACCTCGAAGCGCTCGCTCTCCCGCGGCCGAGTCGTGACCACAATCTTGATGGCGCGTCGCGGAAGGACCGGCCCCGGAGCGTCAGCGCCTTCGACCACCTCGTCCGGCGGGGGAGCAGCGGCCAACGTGGTGTCCCGGTCGAGATTTTCCACGTCGACGCTGGGCGGTGCGCTCCGCGGCATGCAGCCGCAGCCAACATCGGTCGGATCGGACGCCGGGTCGCCCAGCGGTGGCTGGGATGGTGCCTTAGCTTCCATCAGGTTCTCCTCTCGTTGCCTCGCACGGCGAGGCATCGCGATGCCACTTTTTTCAGTCCGATAACTCAGGCTGCCTTTTGCGCGGGTCGCGCGAGCGACGGATCATGTAATGGCATAACCAAACTAAGGTCCATGCACTCCGCTTGAGCTGCCTCGCGCAGGATCACCGGCGTCTGGGGACTGTCCCAGGTGACCTCGACCTGGGCGCTCGTCGTGACTTCCAGAACGTCGGCGAGCAGGCGGGTGTTGAGCACGATCGTCTGCTCTTTTCCCTGCACGGTCGCGGGAAGCTCGCTCTCGGCGTCACCGGTCTCGTCCCCTCGGGCGCGGAGCTGCAAACGGCCCGGCGCGGCGTCGAGCACGACCGGTCGGGCGTCCCCGCTCGCGCCAAACAGACCGGCCACGAGAACGGCCTGGCGAAAAGCCGCGGTCTCGATCACCACGGTCGTCTGACAGGACCGGGGAATCACCCGTTCGATGTCGGGGAAATGCCCCTCGATCAGGCGCGTGTAGAGGACGGTGTCTTTGACGATCAGGTGCAACCCGCGGTTATCCGAGGTTAGAACCAGCCGCGCGGCGTCGGCGTCGGAGAGCAAGCGGCCGAACTCGGCGACCGCGCGGGCGGGGACGAGTAGCTGCTGCTCGGGGCCGACGACTCCCGCGACCTGCGCCCTGGCGAGACGGAAGCCATCCGTGGCAACCAACGTCAGTCCTGTCGGGGTGAAGTCGAAGAGGACGCCCGAGAGGACGGGCCGGCTCTCGTCACGCGCGGCGGCGAAGGCGACTCGACTGATGGCCTCGTGGAGGCGGCTAGCGTCGAGGTCGAGCGCACGCTCAGGATCCACCGTGGGAAACATTGGGAAGTCGGCCGGATCCTGCGTCGCCAGATGCGCCGTGAAACGCCCGCAGCTAACCCGCACTCGGTGACTCGTGCTATCCAGGATCAGTCGGATCGGTTCGGGCGGTAGCTGCGCGACATAGTCGCTCAGCAATCGGGCGGAGAGCGCGACGGCTCCGGGCTCGGCCACGTCGGCGGCGACCGTGGTGGTGAGCGCCAGCTCGGTGTCCGTCGCGTTGAGGGTCAGTCGTCCTTCGTTGGCGGTCAGCAACGTTGCCTGGAGAATCGGAAGGGTGGTGCGCGTCGGCGCGACACGTCCAACCGCACGCAAGGCGCGATTGAGCGTTGCTTGATCGATGGTCAGTTTCATTGTCAAAACCTCATAAGCGATGCGCCGGGTTGGTGGATCCCGGTCGAGGAACGCACCTGCCCAGGCGAAACCAGGCTGGCGATCGCCCGGGCACGTGCGGTCTGCGAATCGGACCGGCATCGCCCGGGCCATAGTCGAGGCGACTACGGCACGGGTGACGACTGGTCTAGCCTGCCGCGGTTAGCTCGCGGATGGCGGCAGAGGGTGTAAGACCACGCGGTACCGGCTATCATCCGGCCCGGAGATGTCCGTCATCCGTTGAGCGGAGAAGCGGTAATTTCCGGGAGGCTTTCCGTCGGTGAGGTAGAACGCCCGGGCGAGAGCCTCGGCGTCCTCCGGCTTTTCGGCGGCGTAGAGCATGACTTGCTCGAGCGTCGCTCGGCGTAAATCTTCAATCACGACGGCGAATAGATCCATCAATATCCTCCCGCGAGATACGTGGTGAGCCAAGCACAGCGGCAACGTGGGCCTGGTAGGCAGCGCGCGCCCGAATCGAGCCACGGGCGGCCGGGTGGATCAAGCGCAGGTGTGCAACTCCGGCACGTGTGAGGACTGCCTGGACCGGCCGCCCCATCGCGACGATCGTGACTCCGGCGCG
>DATLRG010000143.1:0-3172 GCA_035534795.1 Chloroflexota bacterium | reverse complement strand
GCAGCGCACTGTCAAACACAGGTCTTGTCGGCGACGCCCACTCACCGGCGATTCACGACCAGCAGCCGCGACTCGGTCATCTCGTCGATGGCGTACTTCAGTCCCTCGCGGCCCATGCCCGACTCTTTCATCCCGCCATAGGGCATCGGGTCCACCCGGAAGGATGGGGAGTCATTGACGATCACGGCGCCCGTCTCGATCTGCTCGAAGGCGGCGAACGCGTGGGGCAGGTCGCGCGTGAAGACGGCTGACTGGAGACCATAGGGCGACTGGTTGAGGCGCTGGACCGCGTCGTCGAAGTCGTCGAATCGGCAGAGGCTGACGAGCGGCGCGAACGCCTCGCCGCACGAGATCTTGCTGGTCGGCTTGACGTTCATCAGCACCGCCGGCTCGATCAGATTGTGGCCGAGAACGCGCCCGCCGGTGAGGAGCGTCGCGCCTTCGGTCAAAGCCTCCTGAATCCACCGGGTGATGCGCTGGACCGCCTCGGCGCTGATGACCGGCCCGACGTCGGTCTCCGGATCGAGTGGGTCGCCGACCTTGAGCTTGCGGACGCGGTTGACCAGGTCGCGGGCAAACTCGTCGAAGACGGCGCGCTGCGCGTAGACGCGCTGCACCGAGACGCAGAGCTGCCCGGCGTAGGCGAAACCGCCGGCCACCGTGCGCGCGACCGCGAAGGGGACGTCGGCGTCGGCGTCGACGATGACCCCGGCGTTCCCGCCCAGCTCGAGCAGGACGCGCTTGTGCCCCGCGCGCTCCTTGATCTGCCAGCCGACCGGCGCCGAGCCGGTAAAGGTGACCAACTTGAAGCGATTGTCGCGCACCAGGCGGTCGGCGCGATCCGTCGTCGTCGGCAGCACGCTCAGGGCGCCAGGCGGTAGGCCGGCCTCGTTGCACAGCTCGGCGACCTTGAGCCAGGTGAGCGGGGTCTTCGAGGCAGGCTTGAGCACGACCGGATTCCCGACGGCGAGGGCCGGGGCTACTTTGTGGGCCGGCAGGTTGAGTGGATAGTTGAAGGGCGTGATCGCGAGGACTGGCCCGATCGGGAAGCGTCGCGTGATGCCGAGATGGCAGGTGCCCGACGGTGCGACGTCCAGCGGCAGGACTTCGCCAAGCACGCGCGTTGCCTCCTCGGCCGCCGTCTCGAAGGTCAGCAGGCAGCGGTCCACCTCGGCGCAGGCGTCTTTGATCGGCTTGCCCGACTCGGCGGTGATCAGACGGGCGAGGTCGTCGCGCGCTGCCAGGATGCGCGCACGAACGCCTCGGAGCAAGTCCGCGCGCGCGTAGGAGGGCAGCGCGCGCAGCCGAGGAAATACCGCGACGGCCGACTCCATCGCATCCTCGATCTGTCGATCGGTCGCGTTGTAGGTCACGCCGACGATCGAGCCGTCGTAGGGATTGACGACCGGCAGCGGCTCGCTCGAGATCTCCCACCGACCGGCCAGGAAGAACGGATACGTGCTGGACATCGGATCCTCCCGCACCGTCCAAGGGCGGCTTCTGGAAAATGGCACAAGTTGTGCCGAGCGACGGAGTCAGGAGTCACGTGATCCGCTGAGCCGGCAGACCGACCAGGGAGGGGCCGTGGTCTTACTCATCCTCGTGGCAGTTCTGGGCAGCTTGCTGGTGGTGCCGGCGGTCTGCGCGGCGTTTTATCTGGGATGGAACCCGACGGTCTCGCCATCGGCCGCCGAGAATGACGGCGGCGTTGGTCCGACCAGCGATGATCCGTCCCGCTGACGGTCCTCGGGGCAGCAGCCAGATCTTCGGGTCACCCCTCGGCGAGCCGTTTCAATGCTTCGTGCTCGGTCCGGATCATCTCTTCGACGGCGGCGTCGATCTCGCGGTTCGGGGACTGTCGCTTCTCGTGCTCGGAGCGTTTCAACTGGGACTGCAGCTCGGCCAGGTCCTGGCCGATGGACTCCAGGCGCTTCTGGGCGGCCTGGAGCGCGGCCGTGGCCGTGGCGAGCGCGGCCCTGGCCTGTTCTCGCCGGCCCTGCACGTCTGCCCGCCGGGCGGCCACCTCGGCGAGTCGCCGTCGCTGGGCGAGAATCTGCTCGCGCCAGTCCGCGGCATCGGGCAGATCGGCGACGATCGCCGTCCAGGGCGCGCCGTCTCCAGCCGGTTGGATGGTGAGAAGCAAGGTGTTGCTGGGGCGCGGGTCGCCGGGCCAGATTTTGTCGAGCAGGGGAACGCCGGCCCGCGGCGCCGTGACGACGGTCCCGATCTGGACGTCGGCGATGGTTGGCAGGGGAAGCTCGACGTGACCGCGCCAGCCGGAGAAGCGGATCACCTCGTTGCCGAGCTCCAGACGACCGCGGTTGGGCTGCTCGCCATTCAGGTACACGGCGGCGCGCTTGCGAAGAACGTCCGTCCCGATGGCGCGGAGCTGATCGTCGACGACCGAGAGCGCAACGCGGCGGTCGGACTCGGCCCGTTTGGCCGCGTCCAGTGTCGAGCGCGCGGCCTCATGGTCGCGCTTCCTCGCGT
Organism: Chloroflexota bacterium; assembly: GCA_035534795.1. Taxonomy (GTDB): domain Bacteria; phylum Chloroflexota; class UBA6077; order FW602-bin22; family CADDYW01; genus JAJPKB01. The sequence goes on along the minus strand of DATLRG010000143.1, from coordinate 682 downwards.
CGATGGAGTCTTCGAGCTGCATGATTTGCCGGAACAGTTTCAGGTGGCCGGTGTCGCCGCCCGCGTTATGACTCGTCTCGTCCATACCGGTCCTCCGCTCCCCGAACCCAGATACCTGCTGTGCGATAATTTCTCAGTCAAACTCGGTGCTCTCGGTGCTCCCTGTGCGTCTCCGTGGTGAACCGTCTCGGTCCGACCGAACCCGGAAATTCGGAGTGCTTCACGATGCCTCCGCTTGCCGACCATTAGCATATCGTGTGTAAAGGTGTGTGTCAACAATAAAAGGTCAAATCGTTGTTCACTGTATAAAATCTTGCAAACAGCCGCCTATTTTCGGTATAATGACAACGAGCGAGTGTGACGCTGGGGAGCGCGCGACCGCCAGGCCAGGTTTGGCGTTCGGGCGCAGATCGACGCGACGCACGGGGCATGGTGGGTCGCGCGTGAGTGCATGAAGGTGCTGAGCCGGGACGGCCTTCGACGCTGAAGGCCGTCCCGGCGCGAGGGCTGGCGAGCCCGGAGTGACGACGCCGTTGTCGCCGGATGCAGTCGTGGACAGGTCCGCGTGGACCGGCGCGGTTAACCTGCTGCGCGAACCGCGGGATGTTCGACCGGGAAAGGCCGCGAACGAACGGCCTCGATTTCGTCGAGGAAGACTGGCCCACCGCACCGGAGGCACCGC
>DATLRG010000142.1:0-3110 GCA_035534795.1 Chloroflexota bacterium | reverse complement strand
CCATATCCCCTCCGCATCGCTGGGTATGGCTTGTTCTACCTCACTCGCTTGCTTGTGGCAAGTCCCCTCGCTTATATCAAAACGTCAGCGGGGACCGTCCCACTGGCACGTTGCGTGCGTCATCAATCGCTACCCTGAAGGCGCAGGGCCAACCTCGACAAAGGAGAACGTATGGCAGCCCAGTCACCAACGCAGGCACCGGCCGTGACCGGACGATCGGTCGCGGAATTTGTCGTCGCCCAGCTCGGGCTCTGGGGTGTTCAGCACATGTTCGGCGTCCAGGGACGGAGTATTCTGGGACTCCTGGATGCGCTGCGGCGACAGGATGCGATTCGCTACGTCGAGACGCGCGATGAGGGCGCCGCGGCGCTGATGGCATCGGCCTATGCCAAACTGACCGGTCGCCTTTCCGTCTGCGTTGGCTCGACCGGACCCGGCGTGACCAACCTGCTGACCGGTCTCTACGACGCGCAGGCCGACGGCGCACCGGTCCTGGCGCTCTGCGGCGAGGATTGCCGTGGGGCGATCGGACGCGGAGCATACCAGGCGATCGACCAGCACGCGCTGTTCGAGACGTCCAGCCACTTCAACCATGACCTGATGGACCCGCGGCAGACGCCGGAGCTCTTGATGCTCGCCTCCAAAGCAGCGATCGAGCGCCAAGGCGTCGCGCGCCTGGGAATCCCCTCGGACGTCGAGCGGGAGATGGTGAACGGGCGGTTGATTGGTCCGTCGGGCCATCTCGTCCAGGAGCGCTGGACATCGCCGGCGCAGCGAGTCGCGGAGGCCGTCGAGCTCCTGTCGAACGCCACGCGTCCGGTGGTGCTGGTTGGACGGGGGGCGCGGCACTCCCGCGACGCGGTCGCTCGCTGCGCGAGCACGTTTGATGCGCCGGTCGTCACCACCTGCCCCGCCAAAGGCAGCGTGGCGGAGCAATACCCGCTGTCGATGGGCGTGGTCGGGCGATTCGGTACGTCGCTCGCGGACGACGCGGTGCGCCAGGCCGACGTGCTGCTGGTGGTTGGCTGCTCGCTCTCGGAGAACACGACCGAGGGCTGGACCTTGATTTCCGACGCGACGCGCGTCATTCAGATCGACACCGATAGCTCGCGAATCGGACGGAACCACGCGGTGACGCTCCCACTGGTCGGAGATGCCTTCCTGACGCTCGAGGAGATCAATCGTCAGGCGAAACCAGTCCAGCACCCGGACTATGTGAAGAGCCTGGCCGGCCAGAAGCGCGACTGGACCGCGCGCATCGACCAGCAAGCGCAGAGCGACCACGTCCCGATTTTGCCGCAGCGGGTGATTCACGAGCTGGCGCAGACGTGCGCCGACGACGCGATCATCGCGCTGGACGTGGGCGATCACGCCGTGTTCTACTGCCAGCAGTTTCCAGTCAGAAACCAGACGACGCTCGTCTCGGGACGGATGGGCGTCATGGGGTTCTCGATTCCTGCCGCGAACGCCGCGAAGCTCGCCTTCCCGGCCCGCCAGGCCATCGCGTTGTGTGGCGACGGTGGCTTCAGCTCGATCATGGGCGAGTTTCTGACCGCGATGCAGTACAAGCTGCCGATCGTGGTCGTGCTCATGGATAACGACGAGCTGGGCATGGCGCGGACCGAGCAGGAACACGATCAATTCCAGCCCGCCGGCTATTACACCAAGCTGGCCGGCTGCGACTACGCGGCCTTCGCCAGCGCCTGCGGCGGGATGGGGTGTCGCGTCAGTCAACCGGCCCAGCTGCGGCAAGCGCTGGAAAACGCATTCATGGCCGGCATCCCGTCGCTGGTCCAGGTCAACGTGGACCCGAACGCTCGGCCGAGTTTTCAGGGATGACGGGAGTGAATGGCGTCGGCCGTCCCCCGGGGCAGCCGATTGACGGTTTGACTCCCGAAGCCAGGCTGGGTTGTGTTTGCAAACCGTCGTCGCTGCCTTGACGGACTTTACCCTTTTAGTTGGGTATGGAGTCGCTGGCTTGAAAGCCAGGCGTAGGGACGCGGCGCTGAAGCCCCGGGGGATGCCCGACGCCCCGTCCCGGGGACTTTCGTCCCCCACCCCTCCGCCTGGATTTCAAGCCAGCGACACCCCCTTCTCTCGCTCGATGCCACGCTCGATTAAAAAGTTGTAATCGTTCAGAGGTGGTACGAGGCATCGAACAGAAGGCGCCCGAGGCAGAGTTGTTCAAATCCGGCTCCCGAATGCAACCAGACCGCGACAGGTCCGGTCGTGCTCAGCCGACGGGAGGTTCCGGCAGGTGCCTCTGCCCGGCGAGGGCTTCCAGCTCCTCGGCTGCGGTTTGGGTGCCGTCCTCGATTGCCAGCGCCGAGGCGAAGCGCCGCGCCCCTTCACGGAAGCGTGGATCGGTCAGCACCTGGTGGATGGCGCCCCGAAGCTGTTCCTCGGTGGCATCGCGCGCCGGTCGCACGCCCGCTCCCCGGGCTACGACGCGCGCGGCATTGTCGGGCTGGTCCCCGAGCAGGGGGATGCACACCAAGGGCACCCCATGCGCCAGCGCTTTCATCGTGGTCCCCAGGCCGCACTGCGTGACCATCGCCGCCGCCCGCGGCAGCACGGCGGCGTGCGGCACGAAGGTCTCCAGGAGGACATTCGGCGGGGCGATGAACCCGGCCGAGTCGAGGGCCGGCCCCAGCGTCACCAGTGCCCGCACCGGCAGGTGCCCGAGCGCCGCGCATACGCGCTTCAGAATCGGCCCTTGCCCTTGCTGGAGGGTGCTGAGGCTGGCGACAACCAGCGGGCGGGCATCGTCCGCGGGCCACGACGAGTCCCAGGCCGGCGCCCCGGCGTCATCGAATGGCGTCCCGACGTAGCGCACGTTAGCGGGCAGGTGGTCGGCCGCGAAGTCGAACGCCGCCGGAGTGAGAACCAGAACCCGCTCGGCCAGGTCATACTGCTCAAAGGGCGCGCGTAGCGGGGCGAGACCGGCTTGCGCGCGAGCTCGGTTGACCGATGGCAGACCCTGGGCGACCTGAATCTCGGTCCAGCGCGCACGTCCGATCTCGTCGCGGGCGATGGCGCGGGGCGTTGGCTCCGGCCAATCTCCGGAGCCGCGCGGCGGGATACCCGACGTGGGGCGCCAGGGGATGGCG
>DATLRG010000141.1:0-5153 GCA_035534795.1 Chloroflexota bacterium | reverse complement strand
ATCGCGCTCTACCGTTCTCTCCAGGAAGCCCTTTCGAACGCGACGCGCCACGCCGGCGACACCGACGTCGCGGTTCAGGTGTCCGGCCTCGGAATTTTCCTCTATCTCAGCGTGTCCGATCGTGGACCCGGCTTCGACGTCGCCGCGGTTCCGGTGGTTGGCCACCTCGGCCTGGCCGGGATGCGCGAGCAGGCCGAGCTTTTGGGCGGACGCTTCACGGTGGAGTCGCTTGCCGGCCAGGGCACGACGGTGCGGATTTGCTGGCCGTGCGCCGAAGTGGAGGAGACGTGGGAGACCTGATTCGCACCATCGTTGCCGACGATCATCCCCTCTTGCGGGATGGCGTGGTCAGCTCTTTGCGGGCCACCGGGGACTTCCAGGTCGTCGGCGAAGCCGCCGACGCGTCCGAGGCGCTCCGCCTGGCGCGGGAGCACCTGCCGGACCTGGTTTTGCTCGACGTGACCATGCCGGGGGGTGGTTTGAACGCCGCCCGCGACGTCGCGCTGGCCTGCCCGGCGTCAAAAATCGTCATGCTCACCGTGTCGGAGGACGAAGACGACCTGCTGAACGCGATGAAGGCCGGAGCCCACGGCTACGTACTGAAAGGCGTGGCGGCCCGCGATTTGGTCTCGGTGCTGCGCCGCGTGCTCCGCGGCGAGGTCTACGTCACTCCAACGCTCGCCGGACACCTGCTTCGGGAGATGAGTCGCCCCCGTCCGGCCCAGCCGCTCGACGAGCTGACCAGCCGCGAGCGTGAGGTGCTCGCGCTGGTGGCCTCCGGGCACAGCAACTACGAGATTGGCCAGCGGCTCGGTCTGGCCGAGAAAACGATCAAGCACTACATGACCAACGTTCTCGGCAAGCTCCAGGTACGCAGTCGGGTCGAAGCCGCGATTCTCGCCAACCGGGCGGGTTTGGGGGCAGCACTGGAGCGGCCGCCATTCCAGGAAGGGCGCGACGGATAGGGGCAGCTTTAGCCATTGGTCTCTGCCCCGTCCTTTCAAGGCGGGGATCCCTCCGACGGCCACCAACTACCTACCGACTGATCTCCTGAACTTCCGCTCACGGCGCGGCTTCTCTTCGGGCCACCCTCCCCGTGCTAAACTATCGCCAGCATGGAAGATCGACAACTTATCTCGCTCGTTCTGCCGCTCGCCGATCGCTCGGCCACCCGGGAACGGGTTGGAGGGAGGACCATGTCACGCACGGGCGTTGAGCCGAAGCCGCGCTGGGAGACGGTGCCGCGCGAAGTGCGACGGGAGGTCGAAGCGCGGCTGGGGGCACCGGTCCGCCGAGGTAATCGGGTCTGGGGCGGCTACGGTCCGAGCCCGACTTACCGGCTGCGCCTCGCCGATGGGCGCGGGGTCTTCTTGAAGGCGGTCGCGCCGGCCTCGAACGACTTCATGCGCGCCGCGTACGCCCGAGAAGAGCGCGTGTACCGAGAGCTTTCCGTGCTGATTGCCGACTGGGCGCCAGCTTTTCTTGGCTCCTTCGCGAGCGGCTCCTGGAACGTGATGCTGCTCGAAGACCTTGGACCGAAGAGCGCTCCACCGTGGACGCCGGGGCTGGTGCGCCGGGTGGCCCACGCGCTGGGCGATTTCCACCGAGCGACGCGTGGGGCCACTTTTCCGGACTGGCTGCCGCCTCCTGAACGGCACTTGCTCACCGAGGCACGCCTTTGGGAATGGACGCGCCAGGCCGCGGATCTTCAGGCCCTGGCAAACCTGGCCGGGGACCGCTCGGACGAGGCCCTACGCTGGCTGGAATCGGCGCGGCCGGTGCTACAGCAGGCGAGCCGGTCGCTCGGCGAGGTTGTCGGTGAATCTGTCTTATTACATCGTGACGTGCGCTCGGACAATCTGCGCTGGGTGGCTGGCAAGCTGCGTTTGCTCGATTGGCCGCACGTCGGCGTGGGGCCAGCCGAGAGTGATGTGGTCGAGTTCGCCCAGAGCGTCACCGTCGAAGGCGGCCCCGAGCCGGAGACAGTGCTGGGGTGGTATGCCGAGCGGGCGCCGGTGCGGCCGGCGGTGCTCGATGGGGTGGTTGCCTCGGTCGCCGGGTTCTTCGCCGAAGCGGCCTGGCGTCCGGAGATCCCCGGACTGCCCCGTTTGCGCCCGTTCCAGCAGCGTCAGCTTCAGGTCACGCTCGCCTGGGCGAGCCGCCGGCTGGGTTTGCCCCGGCCGGACTGGCTCGAAGGGATGGATGCGGATCTCGGACGCCCGTGTCAGAACTTGCTTTCCGACGGATCTCCGGTGAGGATCGGGACGTAATTGGTGCCGTCGCCGCCGCCGGAGACGGGGGGCGAGTAGGGGCCGACCGACGTGCCGACGCCGAGCGAGCCACCATACCAGCCACCGCCGGTGAAGACGCTGCCGGTGTAGGGACCGGCGCCGCCACTCGCTCCGTAGAACATGCCGCTCCAGGTCGCGTTCGGATCCGCGCTCCCCGCCACGTTCCCGGTGAGCGAGGCGCTGCCGCCAACGCCAGTCCAGCCCACCGTCGCGCCCGCGGTAAAGTAGACGCCGCTGTGGGGCGAGAAGCCGTTGAACCCGACCGGTATAAAGCCGAAGGTCTGGACCGAGGCGACCGTCTCGGCGTTCAGGCCGACGTGGGGACTGATCCCGCCGATGTTCAGGCTGATCTGCCCGTCGACGCCGGCGGCGACCGCCTGGTCGTGGGGTTGCCAGAAGTAGTAGGAGGTGCCCTGACCACCGAGGTAATCCATCCACCAGTTGAACGAGTATGAGAATGGGTTGTCTGGCTGATAGAAGTTGGAGTTGCCGGCCGGGCCAGGCTGCGGGCCCTGGCCAGACGGGTCGGCGATGTTCACCGGATCGTCGTGTACGTAGCTGTAGAGGTTGGTGTCCTGTCCCTGGAAACCGGCTGGATCCTTGGCCAGCCAGCGGCCGGTCTGGGGATCGTAATCGCGCGCCCCAAACCGCACCAGGCCGGTGTCGGGATCGTACAATCCGCCGGCGAAGCCGAAGGGTTGGAAGCCCGGGTTGCTGTCGCTGAGGACGTTGCCGTACTCGTCGTAGCTGATCTGCTCGGCGATCTGACCGGTCTGGGAATCGACGACGAGGACCGGACTCCCGATCGGGTCGGTGATAATCCGATAGGTCCCACCGCCCTTGATCATGAAGTCGGGCACGTTCAGTCGGCCGGCGTAGACGAATCGGCTCACCACGTTGTTTGCGCTGTCGAGCTGGGCAATCGGCGCGAGGCCATCCTGATAGAGGAAGCCGGTCGTCCGAACGCCGTTCACGAGCTTGCCGATCCGCCGATTCTGGCCGTCGACCAGGTACTGGATCTGCGTGCCGTTGGCGAGGGTCACCGCGGTCAGGTTGCCGAGCGCGTCGTATTGGTAGCTCGTCGTCGCACCCCCGGTCGTCGCGGTTTGCCGATTGCCGTTGGCGTCGTAGGTGTAGGTGGTGCCGCCGTACTGAAGGAGCCGGTCCTGGGTGTCGTAGGTGCCGGCGACCGTGCCGCCGCTCGTGCTCGAGGACAGGCGGTTACCGTTGCTGTCGTAGGTGTAGCGGGCGGCGACTGTGCCGTTTTCGGTGACGCTGGTCAGTCGGCCCAGCGCGTCGTAGGCGTAGGCGAAGACATTGGTCGTCCCGCCGACGGTTTCGGTCTTCTGGACGGTTCGTCCGAGGTTGTTCCGCTGCAGGGCGAAGCCGTAGAGGGCGTTCCCGCCGGCCGAAGCGGAGTAGCCCACGGTGTCGCCGAAGCTATCGTAGCCGAAGCTGTCGCTCAGAGTGCCGAGACTCGAGCCGCTCAGGAAGCCGCTCTGGGCGTCGCGGCTCAAGCTCATCGTCCCGGCCTGGGTGAGCAGACCGTCCGTGTCGTATGCGAAGTTGATCGGATTCGTGCCGTCGACGCTCAGACTGCTGAGGTCGAGGTTGCTATCGTAGGTGCGGGCGATCGAGCCAGACACCGGTCCGGCCCAGCTAACGCCGGTAATCACTCCGCCGTCGTAGGTGTAGTTCTGACTGATCCCACCCGGTGCGGTCATTGACGCCAGGCGCCCGGTGGCCGAGTCGAAGCTGAAGCCGTAGCTGCCGCGGTCGGTCGTCACGCTACTCAGTCGGCCCGACGAGTCATAGCCGTAGCTCACGGTGCGACCGTCGGGCAAGGTGACCCTGGTCAGCTCGCGATCCTTGTCGTAGCCATATTGGGTCGGGGCAGTGGCCGAGCCGGCCGCGGGCGGTTGGTTGCTGCTGATCTGATCCTCGGCGTTGTAGGCGAACTGGTGGGCCGGCTGGCCAGGCGGCGTGATCGAGGTCAGATTGCCGTTGGCGTCGTAGGTGTAGGCGATGGTCGACCCGTCCGGTTGAGAGACCTGGGTGAGCCGGCCGTCGGCGTCGCGCTGGAAGCTCATGCTCTGGCCCAGGGAGTTGGTCGCGGTGCTGGGCTGGCCGTCCGCGCCGTAGCTGACGGTGCTCGTTCGGGCGTTGGCGCCGGTCCCGTCGGTGATCGAGACGAGCCGCCCCTGCGCGTCGTAGCCAAGACTCTGGGGAGCGAAAGGCCCGTTCTGGACGCTCGCGATCTCGCCCTGGGCGTTCAACGTCGTCTTGATCACACGGCCGGCCGGCGAGGTCGTGGTGAGGGTGCGGCTGGCCGCGTCATAAGTCTGACTAACCGTCCGGCCGTTGACGGTGACGTTGCGGGTCTGACTGACCAGGCTGAGCGGATTGTTCGGGTTGGACAGGACGTCGGTGCCGGAGGCAGTTTCACTCAAGGTGAGGCCGCTGGGCATGGTCACGTTCTGCTGAGTGACGAGCGGCGACTGGAGCCCAAAGCGCGGGTCCGGCGACACGACGGTGCTGCCGCGCATGCCGCTGGGCGCGGAGGTGACGGTGCTGCCGTTCGCGTCGTGATTGACCAGACTTGTCGTGCCGTCCGGGTTCGTCGTCGTCAGGGTCTGGGCGCCCCCAGCGCCGGCCGTCACCCCAAAGGTCGCGTGTCGACCGAGCGCCGACGTCTCAGTCACCGTGCTCGTCTGACCGCTGGTCACGCCACTCAGGGTCGACTGGCCGCCGTCGGGCGTTGTCGCGCTGGTCAGCAGGCCGGAGGAATTGTAGTCGAAGCGATAGGTGTTACCGACCGGGCCGGTCACGCTGGTGAGCAAGCCGGCCGAGCCATAGCCCAGG
>DATLRG010000140.1:0-2203 GCA_035534795.1 Chloroflexota bacterium | reverse complement strand
CTCTGGCAATTCGGTCCCGACACCAGAATCGTGATCGGGGCAGGCGCGGCGCGCCAAACCGAACGTGCGGCCGCTTACCTGCAAGCGCAGATCGAGCGACGCTGTGGCTGGCGGTGGCAGGTCGCGCGTGGTGGCGAAGCAGGACCCGGTACGATCGCGCTGGGCATTCCCGGCGACGGTTCGCCCGCGGGTCCGCTGCTGCCGGAGCACCCGGAGGAGATTGCCCTCTGCTCTGGCGGCGATCCAAATGCACCCAGCGCGGTCGCGCTCGCCGGTGGTCCCACGGTGGTGCTCGCGGCGGCCGGCAAGCTGGCGCGCTCGTTCGATCTCCGCCCGGGTCGGGCGGGTCTGCCGAGTCTGTCGCTCCGCGAGCGCGCGGCCTTCCCGGTGCGCGGGCACACCCTGGCCAATCACAAACAGAACACCACCTACGACAAATGGGCGTGGGAGCAGTGGGAAGAGCACCTGACCGAGCTGGCCGCCTGGGGGAACAACATCGCGGTCCTCTATCCGCTGCACGTCGGGCGCTGGCCTGGCGTCCTGCCCTTCGACACGCCGGCCTGGTTCGCTACGCCGGACCGCGAGGACGAGTTCGCACGGCAGCTCGACATCCAGCTCCGCCTGCCGGTGCTCTGTCACGAGCTTGGCATGCGCTACGGCATCTGGATGCCGCCAAACGACGTCTTCCCCGAAGAGGTCGTCCGGCATCCCGAGATCACCCGGCACGGCCGAGCCTACGTCTGCCCGCACAGACCGGCCGCGCGCCAGCGGATCCACGCGATCCGCGACCGCCTCTTCGCGCTGCTGCCGCACCTGGACGTTCTCTTCATCCCCTCGAAAGACGACGGCGGCTGCCCCGGCTGTCCCGATTGCAACCCCTGGGCGCCGACCTATCTGGAGCTGGTCCAGGAGCACGCCGCGTTGGCTCGCAACTACCACCCGGAGTGCCAAATTTGGCTTGCCCAGCAGGGCCTCACCGGACCCGAGACTCGATTCCTCCTCGACTGGCTCGATCGCGTGCATCCCGATTGGGTCGAGGGCGTGGCCTTCGGGCCGTACAGCGAGTTGATGACGTTCGGGGACGCGGAGGGCGCCGGCGGGGCGCTCTCGCTCGAGCGCTATCCACGGAGCGGGCGGATTTCGGGTCCGCTCAACCGATTGCGCGCGGCGCTGCCGGGTCGGTACCGCATGATCCTCTATCCTGACGAGACGCACACGTTCCGCTGCCAGTACCCGGTCGTCGGGATGGACCCGGTCGTTCAATTCGTCTGGGACCGCGAGAACGGCCCGGCGCCACGTCCGCGCGAGATGGCGCGCCTGCACGCCGAGACCTGCGCCGCGGATGACGGCGCCGTTCCGTACACCGAAGGCGACACCGACGACGTGAACAAGTTCGTCTGGTCGGCGCGCGACTGGAACCCGTCGCGCAGCGGCGAGGAGATTGCCGCCGAGTACGCCCGATGGTTTTTCGGCTCGGTCCACGCCGACGCGGCGACCCGCATCATCCTGAGTGTCGAAGACATCCTCAATGGTCCTCTCTACGGCAACCCGGCCGTCGCCGAGGCCCGCGCGCTGGCAAACTCCCACGAGGCCGACGATCCTGGACTGCTCGACAACTGGCGCTGGCTGAACCTCCGACTCGGGGTCGCGATGCTCTCCTACGTGCAGCGGGTCCTGGTGCGCGATCGCGAGGTCGCGGCGGAGCTGCGGTATCGCGCCGCGGTCTGGCACCACGATCCCGAGCCGTCGGCATCGGTGCGCGAGACGGTCCATCACCTGGAGCGGCGCTTCGCCGAGACCGGGGGATTACTCGACGAGATCGTGTGGACGCGAGACCGCCTCTTCACGCTGCATAAGCTGGCGGTGCGCGGCGTGCCACGGCTCCAGAACAGCTACCTGAAGCTGGACGTGCTGCTGGAGCGGTGGAAGGAAGCGCTGGCGCGTCTCGAACGCGGCGAGCTGACCGACTACGCCGAGAAGCACGCCGCGCTGATCGGCCCGCTGCGCGAGGCGGAGGACAGTGTACGCATGGGCGTCCGTGGTGTCCAGCTTGTCGAACACATTCGCGAATACACCTGGGAATCCGGTGCGACGACCTGGGTCTGGTGATCGGCGCGTAGCTCTGTGCTCTGTCGAGGAGGAAATGATGGATGAGGTGTGTGAAAAACTGGCCCACTGGGCCAGTTTTTCACACACCTCATCC
>DATLRG010000139.1:0-5245 GCA_035534795.1 Chloroflexota bacterium | reverse complement strand
GCCACGCCCTCGAATACAGCCGGATGATCGAGCGCCCGATCATGGTCCACGAGGAAGACCCGGCGTTGTCCGCCGGCGGACTGATGAACGAAGGGCCGGTCGCCACGCGCCTGGGGCTGAAGGGCTGGCCTGGCGTCGCCGAAGAGGTGATGATCGCGCGCGATCTGGCGATCTGCGCGGTGACGCACGGCCGTCTGCACCTGGCTCACGTGACGACCGCGGCCGGCGTCGAGATCATCCGACGGGCGCGCGAGCGGGGCGTCGAATTTACCGCCGAGACGACTCCCCACCATTTGACGCTCACCGACGAGTGGGTCGCGGGCTGGCGGCCGAACGGCCAGATTGCTTCGCCGTACGACACCGCGACGAAGGTGAACCCGCCACTGCGGACGGACGCCGACCGGGAGGCGCTCGTCGCGGCTGTGCGAGACGGCGTGCTCGACCTGATCGGCACTGACCACGCGCCACACGGCGAGGTGGACAAGCTCTGCGAATACGGAGCGGCCGCGTTTGGCATCTCGGGCCTGGAAACCGCGCTCGCCGCGCTGCTGGGGCTGGTTCACCACGGAGACTTCGGTCTGAGCCTCCTGATTCGACGGCTGACGGCCGAGCCGGCGCGAGCCTTCGGCCTCCCCGGCGGTACGCTGAAGCCCGGAGCGCCCGCCGACGTTTGCGTCTTCGATCCGGACGCTAGTTGGACAGTCGACCCGCGGCGCTTTGCCTCCAAGGGGAAGAACACGCCACTGGCCGGGGTGACTCTGCGCGGTGTGGTGACCGCGACGCTCGTCGGCGGTCGGCTCGTCCATCTACACGAGGAGCGGCGTTCAATGACCACGGGCGAAGGAGTTCCCGCGGCATGACGATCTCAGCGTTGGCGCTCGAAGACGGAAGCGTCTTTCGAGGCGCACCATTTGGCGCACCGGTCGACGCCGAGGCGGAAGTCCTGTTCAACACCAGCATGACCGGCTATCAGGAGATTGCCACCGATGCCTCCTATCGCGGTCAGATGGTGGTGCTGTCCTATCCGCTGATCGGGAACTACGGTGTCGCCGCCGACGACAACGAGTCCCGGCAGCCCTGGATTGCCGGATTTATTGTCCGCGAGTACTACGACGATCCGAGCAACTGGAACGCTGCCGACTCGCTCGGCACGTTCCTGGTCCAGCACGGCATTCCCGGAATCCGCGGCGTGGACACGCGCGCCCTCGTTCGCCGCCTGCGCGCCCACGGGACGATGCGCGCCGTGCTCGCCTACGATGCAGCCGCGGTCGACGACGCGGCGCTGGTCGCCCGTGCCCGCGCGGTCACTCCCCTCAGTGACCTGGACCTGGTTGCCGAAGCGTCCATTCCAGGCCTGCGCGCCTGGTCCACCGGCGCTGCGTCCGTCCACGAGCGCCGCGTCGTCGTCGTGGACTGCGGACGAAAGGATAACATCCTGCGGTCGCTGGAGCGGCGCGGTGCGGCCGTCACGGTGCTGCCGTACACGGCGACCGCCGCGGAGGTCCTGGAGCTCCGACCGGACGGTGTCGTAGTGTCGAACGGTCCGGGAGATCCGACCCGCCTCCAGGGTTGTGCCGCGATGGTCCGAGGGCTCCTGGAACGCAGAGTACCTTTGATGGGCATTTGCCTGGGACATCAGCTCCTGGGACTGGCTATTGGCGGACGGACCAGCCGCCTGCGGTTCGGGCATCACGGGGCGAACCATCCGGTGCGGGACGCACGGACCGGGCTGGTCCACATCACGTCGCAGAACCACGAGTTCCAGGTCGACGCTGATTCTGTGCTGTCGGAGAGCGGGTTTTACGTGAGCCAGACGAACTTGAACGACGGTTCCGTCGAAGGGCTGGCCCACGAAACGTGGCCGGTCTTTTCGGTCCAGTACCACCCGGAAGGCTCCCCCGGCCCTCAGGATAATCAGTACCTCTTCGATCGATTCATGCAGTCCTGCGAGGGTAGACCATGAGCGGCTCGACCGTGGAGAGTGTCCTCGTCATCGGCTCCGGCCCGATCATCATCGGCCAGGCCGCGGAGTTCGACTACGCCGGGACGCAGGCTTGCAAGGCGTTGCGCGAAGAAGGAGTGCGGACGATCCTGGTCAACTCCAATCCCGCGACGATCATGACCGACCCCGGCATCGCCGACGTCGTGTACATCGAGCCGCTGACCGTCGAGGTGATCGAACGAATCATCGCTCGCGAGCGACCAGATGGCCTGTTGCCGACGCTTGGCGGCCAGACCGGGCTCAATCTGGCGGTCGAGCTCGCCGACGCGGGCGTGCTGGATCGGTACGACGTTCGCTTGCTCGGCACACCGCTCGAAGCGATTCGCAACGCCGAGGACCGGGAGCTGTTCAAGCGCCTGTTACAGTCGATCGGAGAGCCAGTCCCGCCGAGCGGAACGGTCCAGAGCTTCGAAGAGGCAGCGGCGCTGCGACAGCGGATGCACCTGCCGCTGATCATTCGGCCCGCCTTTACGCTCGGTGGGACCGGCGGCGGTATCGCCCGGACCGACGACGAGTTTGCACGCATCGTCGCTCGCGGCCTCCAGGCCAGTCCGATCCATCAGGTGCTGATCGAACGCAGCGTTCAGGGGTGGAAAGAGATGGAGTACGAGGTGATGCGCGACAGCGCCGACACGTGCATCACCGTCTGCAACATGGAAAATATCGATCCGATGGGCGTCCACACCGGGGACAGCATCGTCGTCGCCCCGAGTCAGACGTTGTCGGACAAAGAATACCAGATGCTCCGCTCGGCCGCGCTGAGGATCATCCGCGCGCTCGGCATCGAGGGTGGCTGCAACGTGCAGTTCGCGTTGGACCCGCACTCGCGGGACTATTACGTGATCGAGGTCAACCCGCGTGTGAGCCGCTCGTCGGCGCTGGCCTCCAAGGCCACCGGCTATCCCATCGCTCGGGTGGCCGCCAAAGTCGCGATCGGGCGACGTCTCGACGAGATCGCCAACGCCGTGACCAGAAAGACGACGGCGGCGTTCGAGCCGGCGCTGGACTACTGCGTCGTCAAGATCCCACGCTGGCCGTTCGATAAGTTCGCCTCGGGCGATCGCACCCTCGGCACGCAAATGAAGGCAACCGGCGAGGTGATGGCGATCGACCGCTGCTTCGAGGCCGCGCTGCAGAAGGCCGTCCGCAGTCTGGAGCTGAGTGGGCGAAGCCTGGCCTGGGAAAGCCCGGGCTGGGAGGGGCAGATCGGCGAGCAACTGTGGGACCTGATCGAGCGGCCGAACGACCTGCGCATCTGGGCGGTCATGGCCGCCTTGCGGCGCGACGCCGCGCACGAGGACGTTCACCGCCGCAGTGGCATCGATCGCTGGTTCATCCGACGGCTGCAACGCCTGGTGGACCTGGAGCGCCGGCTGCTGTCAGAGAAGCTCACGCCGGACCTGCTCTGGGAAGCCAAGCGCCTCGGCTTCACGGACATTCAGGTTGGCACGCTGGCCGACCGACTGCCGGAGCAAGTGCGGGCCGCGCGCGATGAGTGGGGCCTGCGACCGGTCTACAAAATGGTCGATACCTGCGCGGCCGAGTTCGAGGCTCGCACGCCGTACTTCTACTCGACCTACGAGCAGGAGAACGAGGCCGTGCCCGTCGACTGTGAAGCCGCGCTCGTGATCGGCTCCGGGCCGATTCGGATCGGCCAGGGGATCGAGTTCGACTATTGTAGCGTCCACTCCGCCTGGGCGTTGCAGGCGGCGGGCGTCCGTGCCCTCCTCGTCAACTCGAATCCGGAGACAGTGAGCACCGACTTCGACACGTCCGACCGCCTCTACTTCGAGCCGCTCGACGAAGAGAGTGTGCGCGACATACTCGAGAACGAGGGGCTGGCGCAGACGCCGGTGATCACGCAGTTCGGCGGCCAGACCGCGATCAACCTCGCCGAGCCGCTAGCGCGGGCCGACGCGACTTTGATCGGCAGCGGCGTGGAAGCCATCGACCTGGCCGAGGACCGCCGCCGCTTCGAGGACTTCCTGACTCACCTCGGCATTCCCCAGCCACCGGGCGGCGCGGTCACGCGGATCGAGGATGCGGTGGTCGTGGCGGAGAATATCGGCTACCCGGTCCTCGTTCGCCCGTCCTACGTGCTGGGCGGGCGCGCCATGGAGATCGTCTACAACCCAGAGGAGCTCGTCCGCTACGTCAGCGCCGCGACCGAGGTCTCGCAGAACCGCCCGATCCTCGTGGACAAATATCTCGAAGGCCGCGAAGTCGAAGTCGACGCGATCGGCGATGGCGTCGACGTGCTGATCCCGGGGATCATGGAACACGTCGAGCGCGCCGGGGTTCACAGCGGTGACAGCATCGCGGTCTATCCCGCGCAGAATCTCAGCCCGGCGGAGGAGGCCGTCCTGGTCGACTACGCGGTGAGAATCGGCCGCGCCCTCCAGGTGAAGGGACTGATGAACGTCCAGTTCGTCATTTTCCAGGATCAGGTCTACGTCATCGAGGTCAACCCGCGAGCGAGCCGCACCGTCCCCTTCCTGTCCAAGGTCACCGGCGTGCCGATGGTCCGCGTGGCGACGTGGATCGCTCTCGGCCGGACTTTGATCGAGCAGGGCTACGAAACAGGACTCTGGCCCAAGCAGCAGTTGGTCGCGATCAAGGCACCGGTCTTCTCGATGTCGAAGCTCAGTGGCGTGGACACCTACCTGGGCCCGGAGATGAAGTCGACCGGCGAAGTCATGGGAATCGACCGCACCTACCGAGCGGCGCTGACCAAGGCGCTGATCGCCGCTCACTCCTCACTCCCGGCGTCCTGCCACCTGTTGCTCAGCATCGCGGACCGTGACAAGACGGAGGCCGGCCCGCTGATCGAGCGCCTGGGGCTCCACGGCTACGGCTTCTTTGCGACCGAGGGTACCGCGCGCTACATTCAGTCGCTCGGTCTCACGGTCGAAGGGGTGGCTCGAAAGCTGCGCGAGGGTCATCCGAATGTCGTGGACATCGTCGAAGCCGGCCTGGTCAAGGGCGTCGTCAACACGGTGACCGGAATCCGCACGCCCACGCAGGACGGGTACGCCGATGGCTTCGCCATTCGCCGCGCGGCCACGGAGCGCGGGCTCGCCTGCTTCACGAGCCTGGATACGCTGCGCGCCGCGGTGGATGCGATCGACGATCGAGCGCTGGGGTACAACGTGGCTCCGCTGGCCGACTACCTCCAACCGGAGGAAGCGGTGGCCAGGAGCGAAGGACCGGTCCGGTGAAACAGGCCCTCGCGTCGGTGATCGC
>DATLRG010000138.1:0-2354 GCA_035534795.1 Chloroflexota bacterium | reverse complement strand
AGGAGGGGCTGATCGAGCGGCAGGAGCGTACGATGATCGACAACATCCTCGAGCTCGAAGAGACCACGGTGCGCGAGGTGATGGTCCCACGCCCGGACATCGTCGCGCTGCCTGCGGCGGCGACTGTCCGCGGCGCGGTGGATACCTTCGTTCGCGAGGGGTACTCGCGACTGCCAGTCTACCGCGATACGATTGACGACATCGTCGGAATTCTTTACGGTAAAGACCTGCTGCCGCTCTCGGTCAGTGGTAGGCTGGACGACCAGGTCGGCGACTTCGTCCGGCCGGCGTACTTCGTTCCCGAGTCGAAACGGACCGGCGACTTGCTTCGCGAATTGCAGGCGAAGCGCGTCCACATCGCGATCGTCGTCGACGAGTACGGTGGGACGGCCGGCATGGTCACGATCGAGGATGCTCTCGAAGAGATTGTCGGCGAGATTCAAGACGAGTTCGATACCGAGGAGCAGAAGATCGTCAAAGTTGGCGACGGGGAAGCGCTGGTCGACGGTGGCGTCACGATCGCCGACGCGAACGAAGAGCTGGACCTGGACCTGGCCGCCGAGGAGGTGGACACGATCGCGGGGCTGGTCAACGAAAAGCTGGGGCGGATCCCGGTGGTTGGCGACAAGGTCCGACTGGATCATGCCCTGGTGACGGTGGTATCGGCCAGCGGCCGGCGGGTGACGCGCGTTCGGGTCAAACGTCTCGGAGACCAGTCGCCGAATGGCACGAATGGCTCGAACGGCATCCCCACTACACCGGGGTCAGAATGAGCGGGACGAGCGAGGAGTCAGAGACGAGGAGCGACGTAGACGCCGCCGTCGTCGAGGGGCTGGTGGCCGCGGCGTGGCGGGCGCGTGAGGCCGCGTATGCACCATACTCCGGCTTTGCCGTCGGCGCGGCGGTGCTGGCCGGATCGGGGAACACCTACGCGGGAGTCAACGTGGAAAGCGCCTCGTATGGCCTGACCGTTTGCGCCGAGCGCGCTGCGGTCTTCGCCGCAGTCGCTGCGGGCGAACGACAGATCCGTGCGGTCGCGGTGGTGACTGACGCTACCAAGACGACGCCGCCGTGCGGGGCGTGTCGGCAGGTGATCTGGGAGTTCGGCCAGGATGCGGTCGTCGTTGCCGAGAATCGGTCTGGCGACCGGCGCGCGTGGAGCCTGCGGGAGCTCTTGCCGGACGCGTTTGGGCCCGAGCAGCTCGGGTGAGGCGGCGACGACGTCGGGACCTGCTGTCGATCGCGGCTCGGGCGCTGGTCGTGGCGGCACTGCCGGCGCTGTTGGCCACGGGCGACTCCTCGCTCTTCGATGCCAGCCATCCCGGGGGAGTCAGTCCAGCGCTGCCGCGGACGATCGAAGGCATTCATACGCGACTGACCGACGAGGTCGAGCCGTGGAAGATCGCGCGGACGCTCGAGATGGTCCAGCAGATGGGCGCACGGTGGATCGTCGAGCTGTTTCCCTGGGCCTACATCGAGCCACACCCAGGGTCGTTCGATTGGACGCACCCGGACATGGTGATCCGCGATGCCAACCAACAAGGGCTGGAGGTGATCGCTCGACTGGACTTCGTACCGGCCTGGGCACGGCCGGCGGGCTCGACACCCCGGCTGCTGCCAGAAAGTCGCTTCGCCGATTACGCCAACTTCGTGGCCGAGTTCGCCAAGCGCTACAAGGACGCGGTGCGCTACTTCATCATCTGGAACGAGCCAAATACGAGCTTCGAGTGGGGGTTTCGCCCGATCAGCGCCGCCTCGTACGTCGAGCTGCTCGCGGGTGCAGCGCAGTCGATCCGGCAGTCTCGCCCGAACGCGATCATTCTGCCCGCCGGCCTCGCCCCGACCGTCGAGCACAGCGACCTCGCCCTGGAAGACCTGACCTTCTTACAGCAGATGTACGACCACGGAGCCGGCCGCTACTTCGATGCGCTCTGCGCCCACACCTACGGCTCGAAGTTTCCGCCGGACGATCCGGCGCGTGCGGACCGGTTGAACTTCGCGCGGGTCGAGCTCTTACGCCAGGTGATGGAGAAAAACGGTGACGCGGCCAAGCCGGTGCTGATCACCGAAGCCGGCTGGAACGACAGCCCGCGCTGGACCAAGGCGGTCCACCCGGGCCTGCGCATTCGCTACACCCTCCGCGCCTACCAGATCGCCGCCACCCAGTGGCCGTGGCTGCAGGCCCTCTGCATGTGGGTATTTCGTCTCCCAACGCCCGCGCACGACTACAACGACTACTACACCTTCGTCGACTTCAACTTCCGCCCGAAGCCGCTTTACACTGCCGTGCAACAGAACGCTGCCGCGTGGATCCGGTAGTAGAGTCGTTCGTGGGCCAGGGGTGTGGGGGGAGG
>DATLRG010000137.1:0-3840 GCA_035534795.1 Chloroflexota bacterium | reverse complement strand
GCGGCTGGAGGATGGCCCATCATTCAGCACTGATCCGAAAGCCGGTCGTCGTCCGGTTGTTGGCCGTCCGCTCGCGCTCGCGGGGTTTGCATTCTTGCTCGTTCATCCCTATCATTCTACCAGGTTATTCGGATAGGCTCTTACTCGACACCGACGCGGAGTCACCCTGCCCATCACCGACACGCTGATAGCAGCGACAGCGCTCGTTCACGGAGCAACGGCCGTCACCGGCAACGTCGACCACTATCCGATGTCCGAGGTAGCGGTTCTCCCTTTGCCCCGATCGAGGAAGTAACGCGCGACCGGCATCCTGCGCATCATCCTTCTGACTCCTGACTCCTCGCTTCAGACTCCTCACGCCGGGATTCCGCTATAATCTGCCTACGGCGCAGAGGCGTTGGGTAGAATTCCTCGGCCTGGCACCGGGGCCGGGACCGATCGAGAACGAGGATGTCGCGAGGTGAGGCCCAGGCTCATCGGGGCGCGGTTGGGACTACACGGACGTCGTCCCTGCGTTTGCCCGAGCCGCTCCCACTCGAATCCGGACGGACGCTTCCCGAGGTGACTCTGGCCTACGAGACCTATGGCACCCTGGCGCCGGATCGCGGCAACGTGATCCTCGCCTGCCACGCGCTCTCGGGCGACGCCCACGCCGCGGGCTGGAGCGACGACCTGGCCGCGCCCAGCGCCGTGGACGGCGTTGGCGCCGACGAACGCGGCATTCAGCCCCGGGGCGGCCTGGGCTGGTGGGACGGCATGATCGGGCCAGGGAAAGCTTTTGACACGGACCTCTATTTCGTCGTCTGCACGAACGTCATTGGCTCGTGCCGTGGCTCGACCGGCCCGACGTCGCTCGACCCAAAGACCGGTCACCACTACGGACCTGACTTTCCGGTCGTCACCGTCGGCGACATGGTCCGAGCGCAGCGCGAGCTCCTTCGCCTCCTGGACATCCCGTACCTTCTCGCCACCACGGGTGGATCGCTGGGCGGTATGCAGGCGCTGGAGTGGGCCGTTCGATACCCGGACCTGGTCCGCTCGTGCATTCCGATCGCCAGCACCGCGCGCCTCGCGCCGATGGGCATGGCCTGGGGCGCGATTGGCCGCAACGCGATCACGGCGGACCCCTGGTGGCGCGGCGGCTGGTATCCCGAGGATGACCCGCCGGTGGCGGGTCTGGCGATCGCTCGCATGATCGGCCACGTGACC
Source organism: Chloroflexota bacterium (assembly GCA_035534795.1). Classification (GTDB taxonomy): domain Bacteria; phylum Chloroflexota; class UBA6077; order FW602-bin22; family CADDYW01; genus JAJPKB01. Next base: position 2,631 of record DATLRG010000137.1, on the reverse strand, counting down.
TACCTCTCGGCGCGGTCCATCGCGGACAAGTTCGGCCGTCGCCTCCAGGACCGCGAGGACTACTCCTATTCGTTCGACGTCGACTTCGCGATCGAGAGCTATTTGCAGCACCAGGGCGAGAGCTTTACCCGCCGGTTCGATGCCAACAGCTACCTCTACCTCTCGCGCGCTCTGAGCTACTTCGATCTGGCCAGGGCCCACGGCAGCGGCTCGCTCGTCGAGGCGTTGCGCGACGTGCCGGCGCGCTTCCTGGTCCTGTCGTTCAGCTCCGACTGGCTCTACCCGCCGAGCGACTCCGCCGAGCTGGCGTCTGCGCTGCGCGCCCACGGCATCGACGTGGAAGAGCACGTGATCGAGTCGACCTACGGCCACGACGCCTTTTTGCTGGAAGAAGCGGCGCAAACGTCGTTCCTTCGTCCGTTCCTGGCCCAAACGCGCGCTCGGTGCGCTCGTCAGTTGAGGCACCAAGGAGATGCAGTGTGAAAGATGACCGGACCCCGCCGTCGGAGGACCGACTGGAGCGACCGTCGCGCGTCTACGGCTTCGATACGCGCGCCGTCCACGCCGGCCAGCGCCCCGACCCCTACACCGGGGCACGGGCGATGCCGATCTATCAGACGACCTCGTACGTCTTCGAGAGTACCGAGCAGGCAGCAGCCTACTTCAACCTTCAGGAGTACGGCAACACCTACACGCGGATCATGAACCCGACCGTCGCCGCGTTCGAAGAACGAATCGCCAGCCTCGAAGGCGGGGTTGGCGCGGTGGCGACCGCGAGCGGCCAGGCGGCGCAAGTGCTCGCGCTCTTCACGCTGCTTCGATCGGGCGACCACGTGCTCGCCTCGCGCGCGCTCTACGGCGGCACGACGACGCAGTTCCGCCACGTCCTGCGCAAGCTCGGGATCGAGGTCAGCTTCGTGGACCCGGATCATCCGGACAACTGGCGCGCCGCGCTCCGGCCGAACACCCGCGCGCTCTACGGGGAAACGATCGGCAACCCGTCCGGCAACGTCCTCGACGTCGAGACGGTCGCGAGCATCGCGCACGAGCACGGGGTGCCGCTGATCGTGGATAATACCTTCGCCTCGCCCTATCTCTGCCAGCCCTTTGCCCACGGCGCCGACATCGTCGTCCACTCGGCGACAAAGTTTATCGGCGGGCACGGCACATCGATCGGCGGCGTGGTCGTGGACTCCGGGCGGTTTCCGTGGGGGAACGGCAACTTCCCGGGCATCGTCGACCCGTCGCCCGCCTACCACGGCCTCCGCTTTTTCGAGACGTTCGGAATGTACGGCTATCTCCAGAAGCTGCGCTCGGAAAGCATGCGCGACATCGGAGCGCCGCTGTCGCCGTTCAACGCGTTCCTCTTCCTGCTTGGCCTCGAGACCCTGCCGCTGCGGATGGAGCGACACGTTCAGAACGCGCTCGGCGTCGCGCAATTCCTGGAAGCGCACCCCGCCGTCGCCTGGGTGCGCTATTCTGGCCTTCCGAGCAGTCCGTATCGCCCGCTCGTCGAGAAGTACCTGCCGCGCGGCGCCGGGGCGGTGTTTTCGTTCGGCATTCGCGGCGGCCGCGCGGCGGGCCAGCGGTTCATCGAGTCGCTGGACTTATTCTCTCACCTGGCGAACGTCGGCGATGCCAAGTCGCTGGTGATCCACCCGGCCTCGACCACGCACCGGCAGCTCTCGGATGACGAGCTCGTCGCCGCGGGCGTCGGCCCGGAGGCGATTCGGCTCTCGATCGGCCTGGAGACGCTGGCCGACCTGCTCGACGATCTGGAGTACGCGCTCGCCGCTTCCCAGAAGCTGGAATCGGGGCAGACTGCCCGCGAGGAGGTGCGCGCGTGAGCGATAGATCATCCGATGCGCCGCGACCATATCAGGACCCGGACGTCATTCGGAAGATTCTCGGGCACGCGCGCACCGTCGCCATCGTCGGCCTCTCGTCGAACCCATTGCGCGCCAGCAACTTCGTCGGCTTCTACCTGCGCAACCACGGCTACCGCGTTGTCGCCGTCAACCCGAACGAGCGCGAAGTCTTCGGCGACCGGGCCTACGCACGCCTGGCCGACGTGCCGGTCCCGCTCGACGTCGTCGACGTCTTCCGCGACCCGTCCTTCGTCCCCACCATCGCCGAGGAAGCCATCGCCGTCGGCGCGCGCGCGCTCTGGCTCCAGTTCGGCGTGATCAGTCCTGAGGGCGCGACGGCGGCGGCCGCGGCCGGTCTCGACGTCGTCATGGACCGTTGCATGAAAGTGGAGCACGCCCGCTATCTCGGCCGGATGCACTGGCTCGGTCTCAACACCGGCGTGATCAGCGCGCGCCGACCCCGATTGGAGTGATCGAAACGATGAAAACCGACGTCGTCGACCAGGAATCGGTCGGTACGAGCCGCCGCCACGCCTGGCTGCGCTGCATCGAAGGCTGCCCGGCCACCTTTCCGCTCGACAGCCTGATCTACCGCTGCCCGACCTGCGACGGCCTGCTCGAAGTCGCCCACGACCTCGACGCGCTACGCCTGCGCAGCCCGGCCGCCTGGATGAAGCTGTTCGACGACCGCTACAAGCGCACCACCTGGCCGTACGGCAGCGGCGTCTGGGGGAAGAAGGAGTGGGTGGCGCCCGAGGTCGGC
>DATLRG010000136.1:0-4395 GCA_035534795.1 Chloroflexota bacterium | reverse complement strand
GCGATCGAGAATCGGCCCCGCCACCGGGGCGAAGAGAGCGGCGAGGCCGGCGATGCCCGGGACGTAGGTCGAGCGGCGCGGGTGCTGGATTGTCGCGACAATCGCGGCCGCGACTTGCCCGGGCGCGATGCCCTGCTCGAGTTCCGGCCGTTCCTCGACCGGAACTCCGGAGGCGACCCGCCGGAACTCGGTCCGCACCGGGCCAGGATTGATCACCGAGACACGCACGCCGGTCCCGCGCAACTCCCGATCCAGGCCACGGCTGAAGGCCTGGACGAACGCCTTGCTGGCGGAGTACAGGACGCGGGGCGGCGCGACGAAGTCGGCGGCGATCGAGGCGACGTCGACGATGTGGCCGGAGCGCCGCGCCAGCATCTCCGGCAGGACCAGGTTGGTCAGGTGGACGACGGCGTCGACGTTGACCGCGAGCAGGCGTTGCCGAACGTCCGCGGGCATTGCCGCCTGCCAGCCGATCCAGCCGTGGCCGGCGTTGTTGACCAGCACGTCGATCTGGCCCCAGCGCTCGCGCACCGCCGCGACGAGGCGCTCGCGCTCGGCCTCGCGTGAGAGATCGGCCGCGATCGCCAGCGCGGTGCCACCGGCGCGGCCAATCTCCTCGACCAGCCGCGTCAGTCGCTCCTCGCGACGCGCCGTCACGGCGACGCGGTAGCCGAGCGCGGCCAGCGCCTTCGCCGTGGCCCAGCCGATACCGCTGCTGGCGCCGGTGACCAGCGCGACCGGGGGGTGCCCACTGGGCCCCGCCGTCTCGTTCACTGCCAGGCGGTTTGCACCTCGACCGTCGCCGAGCTCAGCACCGGCGACAGGCTGAAGCGCGGCAAGAGGACCTCGTCGACCGTCCAGATTCGGTCCTGGTGCGGCAGGCCCACGACGTCCCAGCCGTCCGAGCAGCCGTAATTGAGCCGTTCGCCGTTGATGCCCCCGGTCGCGCCGGTGAAGAAGTTACAAACCGTGCCATCCGCGAGCTGCAAGAACCACGGACGCTGCTGCGCGGGGACCGGCTCTGGCGCCGGTAGCGGCTTGGTCAGGTCCATCTGAACGAACGAGCTGGCGTCCAGGGGATTCCGAACGCAGATCACGGCCGAGGTGTTGCCCGGAATGGTGAAGCACGGATCGTAGATCAGGTTGCCGGCGATGCAGCGGAATGCGTCGGCTCGCGTCGCGGCGAGAGAGGACACGAAGCAGCTCCCGGAGACTTGCTGGGTGACCGTCGAGGGCGGAACGAAGTTGACGACCCGCGTGCTGGCGACCCTGGCGCCTTTCTCCCAGGGGAAGCGCTGGGTGTTCAGCCGCTCCTGGAGGCCGAAGGGGCCGTTGACCCAGGTGCGATAGCCGTCGGTGAACGCGGTGAAGTTGTCGGCTTTGCGCCAGACCAGCAATCCACTGGCCGTTTGCTGCAGCCCGTCGCCATTCGCGGCGTATTGCTCGTCGGCGACGCAGCTGCCGACGACGTTGGGAATCAGATCGTGTAGAGTCTTGAAGCCGAGGACGAAGTGACAATCACCCACCTGCGCCGCGGGAGCGGCTGCCGCGGTCGGCACAAAGGCAGCGGCGATGACGAGAAAGGTGACCAGGAACGACACGATACGACGCATGAGGATACTTACTCCTGCTGGTTTTGGCGCGCGTTCCGCCGGCCAGGGCCGACCGCGTGACACTTCGTGAGCGATGCAGAAAGCATGCCCACGGTCAGGCCGTCCGCTGGACCGCGGTGATCGCTGCTCAGCGCGCACCCTCCGTCCACTCGCCTGGCAAGACGCTTTACCCTTACTATAACGCACGGGGGTGGGAGTTGGTTCATCGCACGCGCGCCTTTCGCCAGTACTGGAAGACCGCGACGATGTCGGCGACGGCCTACGTCGGCGATAGCCCGTGGTTTCCGCTGGATTACCTGCTGCGCCTGGTGCGCGTGGCCGTGCTGCTCTCGATCTGGCGGCTGATCCTGACCGGCCAGGGCGAGGTCTCGGGCATGACGCTCGGCAGCGTCCTGACCTACACGCTCGTCTCCGAGGCTTTCGCCGAAGTTCTGGCGTGTCGGACCGAGCTCGGGTTCGCGCTCTGGGATGGCTCGATCACCGGTTTCTTCCTCCAGCCCATGGCACTGGTCGGTCAGGCCGCGGCGCGAACGTTTGGCCGCTGGGGCTTCGCGTTCGGTGCCTTCTCGATCCCGTTGCTGCTGCTCTCGCCGCTCCTGGCGGTGAATCCGCTGCCGGCGAGTCCGGGCGCGGCTGGGTTTTTCGTCGTCAGCCTGGCGCTGTCGGTGACGATCGGTCTGGCGCAGGAGTTCATCTTTCTGTCGTTGATCGTGGCGCTGGACCAGAGTCCGTGGGGGATCGAGGCGCTGCGCGGGGCGCTGACGACCGTCCTGTCGGGCGCGCTGATTCCGCTCGCGCTGCTGCCGTGGGGCATCGGCGGCGTCTTTGCGTGGCTACCGTACGCGTCGATGGCCTCGGCGCCGCTGCGCATCTACACCGGGACCGGCGAGGCGTTGCCGTTGATCCCGCTGCAAGTGTTCTGGGCGGTCGCCCTCTGGCTGGTGGCGCGGTGGCTCTGGAACGCTAACCGCGAAAGGCTGGCGGGGTATGGAGGGTAATCGGGTCGTGGCAACGATCTGCGCCATCTGGCGCCAGTGGCGGCTGTTCGCCTGGCTGGACTTCACCTGGATAACGCGCAACCTGAGCTTTTTCCTGACCTACTTCATCTCGGACGTCACGCGGGGGCTGTCCACCGTCGCCGCGACGTTCTTGCTGGCCGAGCGGTTCGACGGCATCGGGCCATGGACGACGCCGCAGATCCTCTTCATGCTCGGCTATGCCACGCTGGTGCGGGGGACCGAGGACGTGTTCTTCGGCTACAACGTCGCGGTGATCAGCCGGCGGATCGGACGCGGGCAACTCGACCACACCCTGGTCCAGCCGCGGCCGATCTGGGTGACGCTGTTGACCGAGGGCTTCACGCCGTTTTCAGGGTCCACCGTCCTCCTCCCCGGCGTGGGTCTCCTCGTCTGGGCCGCGAGCCGCCTCTCGCTTCCCGTCTCGCCGGGCTGGCTGGCGCTGGCGCTGGTCAATTTCGCGGCGTCGTGCGCCATCGTGCTGGCGTTTTCGTTTCTCTGGGGCAGCCTGGCGTTCTGGGCTCAGCGCGCTGCCGAGGAAATCAGCAGCTCGGCAATGAACGTGATGCAACAGCTCACGCCTTTTCCGCTCGACGGATTGGGCGCGGGCTGGCTCGGCGGAATGTTGACGATCGTTCCGGCGGGCTTCGTCGCCTGGTATCCTTGCCGCGCCCTGCTTGGCATCGATCCATCGCCCTACGCCGTCGGCGTCACACCGCTGGCGGCGATTGCCATCACTCTGCTCACCATCGGAGTCTTTCAGAAGGGGATGAAACATTATGGCCGCGTCGGCTCTCAGCGATACCTCTCGTTCGGACACCGTCGTTGACCTGTCCGGCGTCTGGAAGACCTATCGGCAATCCCAGCGTTCGGCGCGGCTGCGAGACGTCTTCGGAAACCTGCTTCACCCGAAGGTCAAGCTCGTCGAGGCTCTGCGCGGCATCGACCTGCGCGTCCAGCGGGGCGAGGTCGTCGCCTACGCCGGGCCGAACGGCGCCGGCAAAAGCACGACGGTCAAGCTGCTCTCGAGCCTGCTCGCCCCGGACGCCGGCACCGTGCGTGTCCTCGGAATGGACCCCGTGCGCGATCGCGTGCGCTACGTTAGTCGGATCGGCGTCGTCTTCGGCCAGCGCACCGAGCTCTGGTGGGATCATCCGGTCGCGGCGAGCTACGAGTGGAAGAGGGTCGTCTGGGACATCCCGCGCGACCGCTACGAGCGGATGCTCGGCTTCGTGCGGGAGGTCCTCGACCTGGACGAGTTCTACCGGAGTCTGGCCCGCGAGCTGAGCCTGGGGCAGAAGATGCGCGCGGAGCTCGGGCTGGCGTTGCTGCACGAGCCGGAGGTCCTCTTCCTCGACGAGCCGACCATCGGTCTGGACGTCCTGGCGAAGCGCAACGTCCTCCGGTTCATCAAGGAATTGAATCGCGAGCGCGCGGTCACCGTGATCGTCACCAGTCACGACATGGCGGACCTGGAGGAGCTGGCCGGGCGGATCGTGTTGATCCATCGGGGGAGCATCGCCTTCGACGGCGATTTCGATCAATTGCGACGCACCTTCGTGGACCGCCGTCGCCTGCTGCTGCAAACTCCCGACGGCAGCGCTCCGACGCTCGACGGCGCGGAGCTGATCCGGAGCGAAGGCGGCCGGCACGAGTACGCCTTCGACGCGGCGCGCGTCAAGATCCCCGTGCTGCTGGAACAGGCCGCCACGCAAGCCGAGATTCTCGACGTCGAAACGCACCGCGTGCCCATCGACGACGCCATC
>DATLRG010000135.1:0-7220 GCA_035534795.1 Chloroflexota bacterium | reverse complement strand
GGTGCGAGGCTGGCTGATCCGAGTTCTGCCGGTTCACACTATCCTACTCCCCCCGTCCCTGCTGTCAAGCGACGTCGCCGGAAGGTCGTCCTTGCGGATGAACCATGTACTCCGTACAATTCTCACGAGATGGAACGAAATTCGTGGGTCCGCACGCTGGTCATCCTGGCCGTGATCGCCGTGGGGCTGTACGTCGCGGGCGAGCTGTGGACACTCGTGGTCCACTTCGGCGACATCATCATCGAGTTCTTCCTGGCTTGGCTACTCGCGTTCATTCTGTTGCCCGTCGTCCGTTTTCTCGACGATCACCTGCCCGGCGGGCTGCCGTCTGCAGCCGCGATCGTCTATCTGTTCCTGCTGGTGGTCCTGGCAACTATTCTCGTCCTGGTGGTGCCGCTCCTGCTGGCGCAGGTTTCCGAGCTCGCGCTCCAGTTGCCCACGGTCGCCGCGAGCGCCCCGAAGCTGATCCGAGAGGTCCAGGCCGCGCTCGATCAACGGAACATCCCGATCGACCTCGGAACGTTGACCGGCCCCAGCCTGAGTCAGCAAGCGGGACTATTGGGTTCTCAGCTGGTCGCGAATACGGTGAACATCGCCAGCGGCGTCGCCTCGGGCCTGTTCGGTTTCACGCTGATCTTGATTCTCTCGTTCTACTTCGTCGTCGACGGCGATCGCATCGTCGAGGCGATGCTGTCCATGGTCCCGGACCATTACGCCGCCGATGCGCGTCTGTTCGTGGTCAGCATCGATCGGACGTTCGGAGGATTTCTCCGTGGTACGGCGATTCAGGCCGCGATTCTCGGCATCGGCACAGGTGCGATCATGGCTGTCGCCGGTTTGAGCTATGTCCTGCTGGCGAGCATCTTCGCCGCGGTCGTGATGGTGATTCCCTTCATCGGCCCACTCCTGGCGATCGTTCTGCCGATTCTCATCGGACTGTTCAGCAACATGCCCGCGACTCAACTGTTGCTGTACCTGGTTGCGCTCGTCGCGCTGCAAGTTCTCGTGATGAATATCATCGCGCCGAAGGTGATGGCTGAGACCGTTGGCCTGCACCCACTCCTCGTCTTCCTTGCCCTCCTCGTTGGGATCAAACAGGCTGGTATCGCCGGGGCTATCTTCGGCGTACCCATCGCGGCGGTCATCGTCGCGACGATTCGGATCTTTCTGAATCGCTGGAAGGTGATTCCGGGCGAACCGGAGCAGGCGTCGGAGAAAGTGAGCCCGAACGGCACGGTGTCCGCTCCGCGGTTGCGATCTCGAGATCTGCGCCTTCACCTGAGCGAGATGGTCGCTCGCCTGTTCCACTCGAAGGTCGGTTGATGCGGCTGGCTTTCATGGGAACGCCCACCTTCGCGGTCCCGTCGCTGGAGGCGTTGATCGCGCACGGGTTCGAGGTCGCGGCGGTGGTGACGCAGCCGGACCGGCCGGTCGGACGTGGCCGGGCGGTCCGAGCGGCACCGGTGAAGGAGGTCGCGGTCCGTGAAGGCATCCGGGTGCTCCAGCCGCCGTCGCTCCGCGCACCGGACGCCGTGGCCGTGCTCCGCGCGATCCAGCCCGACGCGATCGTCGTCGTCGCGTTCGGGCAGATCTTGCGGCGCGCCGTTCTCGACCTCCCGCCGCTCGGCTGCATCAATCTCCATCCGTCGCTCCTCCCGAAGCTGCGCGGCGCGTCGCCGATCCAGGCGGCCATTCGCGAGGGCCTGAGCGAGACGGGGGTGTCGATCATCCTGATGAACGAGCGTATGGATGCAGGGCCGATCCTGGCGCAGTCCAGCGCGCCGATCTTCCTCAACGACACGGCCGCGACGCTCGGGGATCGACTGGCTCGGATCGGGGCCGATCTCCTCGTCGACACCATTCCCCGCTGGCAGCAAGGCGTGATCACGGCACGCGATCAAGACGAAGCCGAGGCGACGTTCTGCCGGCCGCTGAGCGCCGCGGACGCGATCGTCGAGTGGAGGCAGCCGGCGGATCTGATCGCGCGGGTCTGTCGCGCCCAGACGCCCTGGCCGGGCTGCGGATCGTATTGGGGTGGTCGCCTCGTTCGCTTCCTGGCGCTCGAAGTGGCCTCGGATTGGTCTGGTCCCGAGGCCCCGGGAACCGCGTTCTTGCTGCCAGGGCCAAACCCCCGCCACGCGCTCCTTGCGATCGCGACCGGGCGCGGCGCCGTGATCGTTCGCGACCTGCAGTTGGCCGGCAAGCGTCCCCTCACCGCGGAGGAGTTCCTGCGCGGTCAGTCGCGCTTCGTCGGGGCACAGCTTACGAGCGACGCGGGCTGAGTCATGATTGGGTAGCTGAAGCGAGGCAGCGGGTCAGGAACCTGCTCAACAAGCCTCTGATCGGCGGCCTCGCTTCAGCTTCCCGGTCGTCTTCAAAGCTCGCGCGTGTGGTAGACCGGCACCCGCCACTGGGCGTACCGGTGTTCGCGACCGCGCACGATGTCGTGGTAATACGACTCAATCGCGGCGGTGATCGGGCCGATCTCGCCGGAGCCGACCACGTAGTCGTCGACGGAGACCACCCCGCGGACCTCCGCGCCGGTGCCGCAGAAGAAGACCTCGTCGGCAATGTAGAGCTCGGTGCGGTCAACGTCGCGCTCGACCGTCGGAATCTCCAGGACGTCGTGGCAGAACTGCAGGATGCTCTGGCGCGTGATGCTCTCCAGGATGCCGCTGGTCAGGCTGGGCGTGATCGCGACGCCGTTCCGTGCGATGAACAGGCACGATGCCGCCCCCTCGGTCACCTTCCCTTGCGTGTTGAGCAGGATGGGCTGATCGTACCCGCGCATGGTCGCCTCGATCAGCGCCATCCGACTGTTCTGATAGTTCGAGATGCACTTGACCCGCGGCGACAACTGGTTGTCGGAGATGCGGTCCCAGGAGCTGACGCAGGCGCGCAACCGAGGCTCCGTACCCAGCGACGACGTGAAGGGCGCGGTGGTGATGACGATGCTGGCGGCGCTGTCGAGGAGTGCGCCGAACCAGGTCGCATCGGACTGGTAGCTCAAGGGCCGGACTCTCACGTCCTCGCGGATCTCGTTGGCGGTGAGAAGATCGATTGAACCCTGGACCAGCTCGCGGACGGTGAACTTCTGCTCCATGCGCATGAGCTTCATCGAGTTCAGCAGGCGGGCGTAGTGCTCGGAGAGCTGGAGTCCATAGAGTTGCTCTTCTTCGGGGTTCCAATAAGCGCTGATGCCTTCGAACACCGCTCCCATCGTCGACCAACCCAGCTTGGTCACGTGGACGGTCGCGGCGTCCCAGGGAATCAAGTCGCCGTCGATCCAGACGTACGGACTCGGCCGCGAAATGGCCATGGTGAAACCTCCCGGTGCTACGGAATCTGGTCGAGTATAGCAGACGGGTCTGACTCTCGGGCCGAGTGGCCATGATCTTGCGGAAGAGTATCGACGAAGTAACGAACTCCACCCTGTTGATGGGGCGTCCCAGGGACGCCCCATCAACAGGGTGGAGACAAATTCTAACTCGCTCTCAGGTGAGGATGCTGGGTCCGATGACTGATCCGCCACGACCGAACCGCCCACGTCCACGGCCGCCAACGCCACCGGCTCCGTCGGCTGAGGAGGGTCGCCCGACGGCTCGATCGGTCCCTCCGTCGGGCTACCGAGTACACCTCGAGCGAGAGCACGGCTTCAACGTCGTCGCGGAGGCTGGCTGGCCAACCGAGTACAAACGCTACGTCCTCGTGCGCGGCCAGAATGGCCGACAACGATCCCTCGCGGCGCATCGGGGCACCTTCGCGGAGGCTGTCACGCACTTCTACTACCTGCTCCATCCAGAGCAGCGACCAAGGCGATAGAATGCTCAACCACTCACTCCACCTGGGGAAAATCCACGGGATCGAGATCGCCATCAACTGGAGTTGGCTGATCATCTTCATTTTGCTCACGTGGTCCCTCGCGGTCTTCTTCTTCCCGCCCCTCTTCCCGACCTGGTCCGTGCCCACCTACTGGATCGTCGGGGCAATCAGCAGCGTGCTCCTCTTCGTGTCAGTCCTCGCACACGAGCTCAGTCACTCGTTGGTCGCCGAGTCCGAAGGGATTCCGGTCAAGAGTATCACGCTCTTTGTGTTCGGCGGCGTCTCGAGCATCGAGCGCGAACCGGCAACCGCTCGTGACGAGTTCCTGATGGCGATCGCCGGACCGGTCACCAGCCTGGTCATCGGCGTGGTCTGCTACCTGGTGCTGATCGGGTTGCGCTCGGCGCTGCCATCGCCCGTGAATGGCGTTCTCTTCGCCATGGCTATCTATAACGTGATTCTCGGCGTATTCAACCTGATTCCCGGCTTTCCGCTCGACGGCGGCCGCGTCTTCCGGGCGATCCTCTGGGGCCTGACCGGCAGCTTCAGGGAAGCCACGAACATTGCCACCGTCGTCGGCCAGATCTTCGCCTACATCCTGATCTTTGGAGGACTACTTCTCGCTCTCGCCGGAGACTTCTTGAGCGGCATCTGGCTCGTCTTCATCGGGTGGTTCCTGAATAACGCGGCGAGCACGAGCCGGCGACAGTCCGAGGTGATCTCGGTCCTACACGGCGTGCCCGTGAAGTCGGTCATGACGAGGAATCCTCCGGACGTTTCCGCGGGCACCTCGCTCACGGAGTTCGTGGACGACTACGTTCTGAAACGGAACCTGCGCGCGCTGCCGGTCCTCTCCGACCACGACCAGCGCCTCGTCGGATTAGTCACGCTCAAAGAGGTGCGGTTGGTGCCGCGCGAGGCCTGGTCGACCACCCAGGTGAGCCAGGTGATGACGCCGGCGAACCGGCTGACCGTCGCGTCGCCAGACGAGCCGCTCACGCAGGCGCTGACTGACCTTTCCAAGGACGACCTGAATCAGCTACCGGTCGTCGAAGATAGCCGTCTGGTGGGGATGCTGACCCGCAGCAACATCATTCGCTTCCTCCGGATCCGTCAGGAGCTTGATCAGCACGCAGCGTAGCTCTCCTCCGTGCTATACTGACTAGCACAAACCCGGCGGAGGAGAAGCGATGGCCGACACGATGACGCCGCGCGAAAGGCTCCAGGCGACGATCCGTGGCGAGTCGACGAATCGTCCGGCCTGGAGCCTGTGGCGGCACTTCTATGCGACGGAGGCAACGCCCGAAGGCCTGGCCGAGAGCATGCTCGGCTTCCAGAACGCCTACCAGTTCGACTTTATGAAGGTGAACCCTCGGGCTTCCTACCACGTCGAGGACTGGGGAGTCGCGATTCGCTACAGCGGTGATCCACACCGGGGACCGTCGATCGTGGAGGTCCCGGTCAAGTCGGCGGCAGACTGGCGGAAGATCGAGCCCCTGCCGGCCGATCAGGGCGTGCTGGGCGACCACCTCAAGGCGCTGCGACTGATTCGAGATGGCCTGCACGGCCGCATTCCTTTCATCATGACGGTCTTCAACCCGCTCTCGCTCGCGGGCGATCTGGTGCAGTCCGATCGCGCGCTGATCGACCATCTGCGCGAGGCGCCGGACCTGGTCCACCAGGGCCTCGCGGCCATTACCGAGACCTACGTCAATTACACGCGAGCGATCCTCGAGCTTGGGGCGAGCGGCCTCTTCTTCGCGACGACCTCCTGGGCGAGCCGCGATGCCCTCACCGTCGAGCAGTATCGCACGTTCGGACGCCCCTACGACCTGAAAGTTCTCGACGCGGCGAAGTCGGCCGAATTCAACCTGCTGCACGTCTGCGGCGACAACGACATGCTCTTCGACCTCGCGGATTATCCGGTCCACGCCGTGAACTGGGCCTCGACGTCCCCGAGTAACCCCTCGATCGCCGCCGCTGCTGCCAGGTTGAAGCCGGCATTGGTGGCCGGAATTTCCCGTGAGGCCCTGACCGCCGAGACGGCCGATCAGGCGCTCGTCGAAGCCCGACGCGCCCGCGAGGAGAGCGGTGGCAAGCACTGGGCGCTCGGTCCGGTCTGCTCGATCCCGACCAGATCGCGGCCGGAAACCATCCAGGCCCTGCGAGACCTCATTACGATGGGAGGAAAGAGATGGAGCTGAGCAATCGTCGCGTCGCGGTTCTCGCGGAGAGTGACTACGAAGATCTGGAGATCTGGTATCCGCTGCTGCGGCTCCAAGAAGCCGGGGCCGCGATTACCGTCGTCGGCACGGGATCGGCTTCGTCGTACAACAGCAAGCACGGCTACCCGATCAAGGTCGACGTCGACGCCGACCAAACTGATGCCCGTTCTTTCGATGGCGTGATCGTGCCGGGCGGTTGGGCGCCTGATCGGCTGCGTCGGTACCCGGGCGTCCTCAAGCTGGTGCGCGACGCCGATGCCCAGGGCAAGGTCGTCGGCGCGATCTGCCACGCCGGCTGGGTGCTCTGCTCGGCCGGAATCCTCAAGGGGCGAACGGCGACGTCGGTCGCGGCGATCAAGGACGACATGATCAACGCCGGCGCCAATTGGGTCGATCGCGAGGTGGTCCGTGATGGACGACTGGTCACCTCCCGCACGCCGGCCGACCTCCCTGCCTTCTGCCGCGAGCTGATCTCGGCCATCGCGTCGGTCGAAGAGCCGGCGCTGGCGAAAGCCTGACCGTGGTGCGTGGTAGAATCCGTCCAACATGAACCCTCGGATCAAGACAGAAAACGCCGGCGGCACGATGCGCCCCACCCGGTCCGTTCCTGTGCCAGACGAGGCCGAACCGGAAGAAGAACAGGAAGTCTACGAGGAAGAGCAGCGTGTCGCCATTACCCTCGGCGTCGCGGACGGTTTCAAGTTCGGCTGTGGCTTGATCCTGGCCGGCATCGCTTTCTATTTCGTCCTGATCATCATGGTCGCCGCGGCCCTGCTCGTCGCGGTCATCCTCAATCTGCCGCTGCCGTTTGGTCTAGCCGGCCGATGAAGCCGTATCCGGAACACCCGGACGAACGCCTGGTCCGTCGACCGCTCGAACCGCGAGAGATCGAGAAGTTCCTGCGCCACGAGAGTTGGTTTGTGCGCCAGGAGTGCATTCTCTATCAGCACCGTTTCAAGACCCTGAACGCCGGACAGTTGATCTGGGTGATCGAGAACGATTCTCAGCCTCTGAACCAGCAGCTCTCTCGCCGCCTGCTCCAGGAGCTTCCTCACCTCGTCGACGAGGTGGACGAAGATCCGTCCGCCGGCCCGGACAACTAAGCTCACTCCACCGTGGAAGCCGCGTGAATGTGCTGGACTTGCCCAGCAAGTCCAGCACATTCACGCGGCT
>DATLRG010000134.1:0-3695 GCA_035534795.1 Chloroflexota bacterium | reverse complement strand
TGTAGGCGACGTTGGGGGTGACGCCATCGCTGTAGGTCAGGGAGGTCAGGCGATTGAGCGGATCGTAGCCGTACGTCGTGGTCTGGCCGAGCGGGTCCTTCAGCGTCAGACGGTTGCCGTTGCCGTCGTAGGTGTAGCCGGTGACCAGGGTCGGGGTCGTCGCCGGCCAGCTTGGGTACTGCGTCTCGCTGCGCAGCCGATTCAGGCCGTCGTAGGTGTAGTCGGTGGCGCGCCTGGCTGGCTCCGCGTCGTGCCCTGATCTCCCTTGCCCGGGTGAGCCGTGCGCGTGACCGTCGCCGTGCCGATCGGCGCGGCGGTGGCCGCGCGGGCGGGGGTGGATCGCCTGGTGGCCGGTGCGGCCGCATCGCCCTGCGACACCCGGATCGGGGTCAGCGTCGCGATTTGCCGATCCGCCGACGCGGCCGCCCCGGTGCTGGTCGGCGCGGCGTCGGCAGTCGCGGTCGCGAGGCGCGCCGGCGCCGGCGTCGCCGGCTGGACGGGCGCGTCGCGAGGGGCGGCTGCCACGCTCGCCGGCGCGGCCAGGACCGACAACGGCGCCGCGAGGTTTGCCAGGAGCGCCAGCGCCAGGACGATGCGGCTCAGGCCACGCACGGACGCGGAGCGAATGGTTAGCATGGCCCACCTCCCGATCACCAAGGCCGGCACGTGGGCCACCCGGAGCCAGCTCGGCGCCCTCGAGGGACGCCTCTGGCCGGATAGTCGAGCGCGCGCCACCCGCACCATACACCGAGCGACGGACCGGCGCACCGTTAAAATTAACAGTTTTTACCCTGGTAATTTTGACAGGGTGACTCGCTACCGAACCCAGCCCCTCACACGGGCTTCTGCTCGCGTGAGCACGGCTGATTCCTCCGGCGAGAATCGATCACCGCCGGGCGATCGGTGTGTCGCGGAGTCGCGCTGGGTTCTCGACGGGCCTGCGGCCTACAGATTACTCGGCCGGGGCAGAAAACGCAACAGCGGGCATTCGCGCTTCGACCGCTGCCGCGAACTCCGGCATCCGTCGCGCCAGCGCCCGTAGCAGGCCGAAGCAGCCCGCCAACATCATGTCGCCGTGGGGGACCGCCAGGTAGGGGTGCCAGGCGGAGTCGGTCAGCAGCGCGCGACGGGGCCCCGTGACCGCGAGGAAATCCGGCGGCCGATCGGCAACGCCGACGACCAGCGCCCCGTGCCCCATGTCCGCGAAGACCTCGGCGTTCGAGATGGTGCCAGCCGCGAGCTGGGCCAGATAGCGCTCGAGCTTCGCGCGCGAAAGCTCGCCGGTGTGGTGCTCGAAGAGGCCGTGAACGCGGCCGCCGTTCAGATGAAACGCCAGCGTATGAAAGTTTCCCAGGTTCGCCACGATGGCTCGATCGGCGCTCCCGACCAGCGGGTCTTCAAGCGCCCCCAGGATCGCGGCCGGGCCCGTATCCATCACCAGCGTCGGCAGATCAGGCGGCGCATCGTCGGCGACCGCGCGCAGCCGAGTCAGTCGCTCGGGCACGTCTTGCCGGCGGTACGCGAACGCCGCCAGGTCGTCGCGAGCTACCGTCTCGGCGATGTACTCGAATCGGAAGACCCGGTCGCTCACCCCCGGCGGCGCGTTTCCGTGGTCGAAGACCGCGACGGCGATAGCCGCCAGATCCAGGTCGACGCCGAACTCGGCCACGGAACGGGCAATGGCCGCGAGATCCAGGTCACGCATGACGATTCGATCGACGTCGCTCAATCCGCGTGCCTCGTCCTCGGAGACGATCCGCACCCCCAGCCGCTCCACTTTGTCGAGTTCGTCGTCGAACGTCCGAGCCGCGTCGGGGGTCGCAGAGACGCGGTACCCCGCGCGAAGGTGGTCCTCCGCCGCCCAGGTGCAGGGCCCGCCGCCCATGATCCGCCCTTCGAGTAACACCGAGCGGCCCGTCGCGGTCGCCTGTCGCAGCTTCTTCGCCACGATCTGTGTCGGCGACGGCAGAATCAGTTGCACGCAATTCTCGATCTCACGCTCGCTGTCGAAAAGCAGGATGTCCTGCGTTCCAGTCCCGACGTCTACGCAGAGAATTTGCATTCCAGATCACTCGGTCGTCGCTTGCACCGACTGGAGCACCGCCATCGCGGGCCGCACCGCCGCCGCGCTGATCGCCGGTTCGCGCCCGTCGCGCACTGCCGCGAGGAATTCACGGTCCTGGAGCTGGATGGGTCCGGGCGCATCGTCGCTCCGCGCTGACTCGACCAGCACGCCGTCCGGCGAGGTCAAACGCGTGTTCGTCGCCAGGAGGGTCGTTTCTTCGCCGATCAGCAGATATTCGTTGTACGCCAGATTGGTATTGTAGGACATACTCACTGCGATGAGCTGATCCTGGGGCGTATGCATCAGGATGTCCAGGTCCATCGGGATGCCCAGGTGATGCGAGGGCCGCGCCACCTGGCTCTGCACCGTCGCCTCGGTCGCGCCGATCAGCCAGAGTGAGGTGTCGACCGCGTGGCAGCCGTGATGCCAGATCAGGTTGTCGGTCCAGCTCCGCCGGCGCCCCGTCCAATTGACGTTTTCGCGCCGCAAGAAGCCGTAGCGCGTCGAAATGTGATGGACGTGCAGCCGCCCTTCGTCGATCCAACGACGGGCCTCGACGAGCGGCGGGTAATACCGCTGCGTGTGGCACACCATCAGGCAGCGCTGCTGCGCGCGTGCTAGCTTCGCCAGCGCGTCCGCCTCCGCCAGGCTCGTCGCCAGCGGAATCTCCACCAGCGTGTGCTTGCCAGCCCGCAGCGCCATTTCCGTCTGACTGGCGTGCAGGTCGGTTGGCGAGGTGATCAGGACCGCGTCGATGGCGGAGTCCGCGAGCGCCTCATCTAAGTCGGTGGTGTGCCGTCGAAACCCGAACTCGGCGGCGAAGGCAGCGGTCGACTCGGCGACCCGCCCCATCACCGTGTGCATCGTCACGGGCTCAGTCGCCAGCGCCTGGAGGTGCGAACGAGCAATCGATCCGTAACCTACGAGACAGATATTCATGCGGTCGTCCTATCCCCAATGTCTCTTCGTCGTGCGCCCATGGTACCAGATCTTCCGCTGGCGTCGCTTGTGATGGCCTGGTGTATGCACGCGAGCAATCCTCGCCCGCGAGGGTCCCACGGCGAGTAGCACAGGAGGATTGCATGCACGACCACGCGCCACACCACCACGACCATCACCACCACCACGAGGGCGCTCACGGCCCTGGCGACACCGAGCGGCCGACCGCCAACCCGAGTCAAACGGTCCTCGTGGACGCGGCGAACGTCGCGTACACCAACCGAAACGAGTCGAACGACAAAGGAAGCCTCGAGAACATTCTCGACATGCGCAAGGCGCTGGTAGACCTGGGATATCATCCCATCTTCATCGCCGACGCATCGCTGAAGTACGGGGTCGATCACCCGGAGCAGCTCAACGATCTGGAGCAATCCAACCAAATCTTGCAAGCACCGGCCGGCACGCAGGCCGACTACTTTCTACTCGCCTACGCCAGGCGAGAGAATCTGCCGATTGTCTCGAACGACGCCTACCGCGATCGCCAGGACGAGTTTCCGGAGGCATTCCGGCGTCGCGTGCCGTTCATGATCGTCGACGGTCAGGTCATCATCGACCGGGAGCGGCTGCCCGCTCCCGCGCAGCGGCGCCAAGCCTGAAGCAAAACCAGGGTGAGGAGTAGCTGGCGGTGAGT
>DATLRG010000133.1:0-14991 GCA_035534795.1 Chloroflexota bacterium | reverse complement strand
AGAATAGCAGCGCCCACCGGAGGAAGCACATGGAAGAAGACCGCCTGCGCACCGATCGGGTCCGCCAGGAAATTACCACGGCGGGGCTCGACCTGGTGGCTTGTCAGTTGAGTCCTCACGTTCTCATGCTCACCGGCTACGCTCCGGTGCTGGGTCAGTCCTTCGTGGTGTTCCCGGCTCGCGCGGAGCCGGCGCTGATCGTTCCGGCTGCCGAGGAGGCGCTAGCTCGTCAGGGTTGGGTGAAGGACGTGCGGACCTATACCACGGGCTCGCTGTCCCAGTACGTTAGCGTCCTCGACGCCGCGCGGCCGGTCCTGCGGGCCATCGTGCGCGAACGCGCCCTCGAGTCGGCTTCCTTCGGCTACGAAGGGACCAACGAAATGGTGCCGTGCAGCTACAGCCAGGTGGGGTTTCCCTCGGCCGGAATGGTTGAGATGCTGCGGCAGGCGTTTCCGCGCGCGCAGTTCGTCGACCTGTCGCCGGTGCTTCGGCTTTTGCGGGCCGAGAAGACTCCGCGTGAGACTCAACAGCTCTGCAAGGCCGTGGAGGTCGCGGCGCTCGGCTATCACGCTGCCCGTGATCAGGTCCAGATTGGCAAGAACGAGTCGACCATCGCCTCGGCGACCGAGGCGGCGATCCAGGCGGCCGGGCGGAAGAAGGGCGTCGAGCGCGTCCTGGCATTCGCGCACGTGATGAGCGGCGCGCGGTCGGCGCTGGCCTACGAGCCGTTCAATATCACCAACGACCGCGTGATCCAGGCCGGCGATCCGGTCCTGGTCCAGCTCGAAGTCTACGCCGACGGCTACTGGTCCGAAGTCACGCGGACGTATTTCGCCGGCGATCCGGGCGCGGAGGGCCGGCGCATTTACGAAGCGTGCTTGCAGGCGCAAGAGCAGGCGATCCACGCCATCCACGATGGAGTCGCGGCCTCCGACGTGGACAAGATCGCGCGTGACTACCTCGGTCGCGATGGCTTCGGCCCCTGCTTTCGGCACGGCCTCGGGCACGGTCTCGGTTTCCAGGCGATCTCTCACTTCCAGCCACCGCGGCTCTACCCGGGCTCGACCGACACCCTGCTGACCGACGACGTCTTCAACGTCGAGCCAGGCGTGTACGTACATGGCTGGGGCGGCGTCCGAATCAACGACACTGTTCGCTGTCGGTCCCAGGGCGCCGACGTGCTCACGCAGATGATCCCGCGGGACCTGCAGTATGCAATCGTGGTCCAGCACGTACGCAAGGCGAGTTGACGAGTTGATGAGGACTGAGGACTGCGTGAAGACGATGTCGTTCCTCACTCAGTCCTCAGTCCTCTTCAACTCTTCAGCTCGTGACGGCCAGGTGGAGCACGGCGAGTTCGGCCGGACTCAGGGCGGTCGGGGCGCCGGTCATCGGCTCGGTGGCGCTCTGCGTTTTGGGAAAGGCGATCATCTCGCGGATGCTATCCTGGCCGGCCAGGAGCATGGTGAGGCGATCGATGCCGACGGCGATGCCGCCGTGCGGCGGTGTCCCAAACTCGAATGCCTCGAGCAGGTGCCCGAATTTCTCACTGGCTTCTTCGTCGGACATGCCGATCACCCGGAAGACACGCTCCTGGAGCTCGCGCTGGTGGATCCGAATGCTGCCGCCGCCGAGCTCGTAGCCGTTGCAGACGACGTCGTACTGCTTGGCGCGGACGCGTCCTGGTTCGCTTGCCAGGTACGGCAGGTCCTCTTCCAGCATCGACGTGAACTGGTGGTGCTTGGCCTGCCAGTTGTTCCGCTCGACGTTCCACTCGAAGGCGGGCACCGCGATGAGCCAGGCGAACGCGAGAACGTTGGGGTCCATCAATCCCAGACGTCGACCCAGATCGAGACGCAGCTCGCCCAGCGCGCTGGCGACGGCGTCCGGCGCGTCCGCGACGATCAGGACAAGGTCGCCAGGGTGGGCAGCGAGTCGGTCGACGATTTCTTGCAACCGCTCCTGTCCGAAGAACCGGGTGAGCGGCGAGTGAAATCCAGTGGGCGTCAGCGCCAGCGGCACCACACCCTTGGCCCCGGCGCCGGTCGCGACGCGCGTCAGGTCTTCGATCTCGCGCCGCGAGTATCCGGCACAGTCCGGAGCGACGACCGCCTTGATCTGTCCGCGACTTTCGAGCACGCTATTGAAAACGCGGAACTCGGTGCCCCCGGCCAGGTCCGTCAGGTTCTGGATCTCGATTCCGAAGCGCAGATCCGGCTTATCGGTGCCGTATCGATCGATCGCATCCGCGAAGGTCAGTCGCGGGAATGGACGAAAGAGCAGCTTCTTCCCACCCACCTGCTCGACCAGCTCCGTCAGACAGGTTTCGGCGACGCACCAGACGTCCTCTTGATCGACGAAGGACATTTCGACGTCGAGCTGAGTGAACTCGAGGCCGCGGTCGGCGCGCAGGTCCTCATCACGGAAGCAGCGGGCGATCTGGAAGTAGCGCTCGATCCCAGCCACCATCAAGAGCTGCTTGTACTGCTGCGGCGACTGGGGAAGCGCGTAGAACTCGCCCGGGTGGACGCGACTCGGCACGACGAACTCGCGGGCGCCGCCGGGTGTCTCCTTGGTGAGGATCGGCGTCTCGACCTCGAGAAAGTCGTGGTCGCTGAACCACTCTCGGATGAAACGCACCGCGCGGTGGCGCAGCTCCAGATTCTGGCGCATGAACTCACGCCGCAGGTCGAGGTAGCGGTATTTCAGACGAAGAAACTCGTCGACCTCGGCCGGTTCGTTGATCGGAAACGGGGGCGTCCGCGCGGAGTTCAAGACCTGGGCGGCTCGCGCGAGCACTTCGACGTCGCCGGTGGCCAGATTTGGATTGACCATGCCGGCCGGGCGCGCCTCGACGACCCCTTCGATCGACAGAACGTACTCCGGCCTTGAATCTTCCGCGACCGCCATGGCCTCGGCCGCGACGGTCGGGTTGAACACGACCTGCGTGACGCCCCAGCGATCGCGGAGATCGACGAAGATGAGTCCGCCGTGGCTGCGCCGTCGGTTGACCCACCCCATCAACGTCACCGTCTTGCCCACGTCCTGTATCCCGATCGCGCCGCACGTCGTCGTCTTGAGCACCCGTCGTTCTCCCAGCCCACCACGGTGGGCTTGTAGCAGTCTCCAAATTATACACGGCCGGAACGGCCGCTGTCAGGCGTCAGACCAGCGGTCGAGGCTCACCGGCAGAGAGTCGCCGCGCACACGCCCCGCGTCGTGCCGCCGGGCATCGCGAGGGCTGGTTTACTCCCTTCGGATTCTGGCCTCGTGATTCCGGTATAATGTGGGCACCGAGCTCTCCGGCCGGAAATCCACCGACGGATAAGGTACCAGAGCACATTGGCTGAGACGTGCGTATCCATCGACCTAGAGATGACCAGCGCCCGGCAGGACCATCAGGAAGTCATCGAGATCGCGGCGATCAAGTTCCGTGGCGAACGTATCCTCGAGAGCTGGTCGACGCTGGTGCGGCCACAGACCGAGGTCCCCTTCGGAACGCAGGTCCTCACCGGCATCGATCCCGGCACCCTGGAGCGCGCGCCGGTCCTCGCCGACGTCGCCGACCAGCTGCGGGTCTTTGTCGGCGACTTTCCGCTGGTGGCACACACCGTGTCGTCGGACGTGGGCTGTTTGCGACGCCAGGGTGTCGCGCTCGACAACCCGCAGTACGACACGTTCGAGTTAGCGAGCGTTCTCCTGCCGCAGATGCCCAGCTACAGCCTGGCATCGCTGGCCGACCGGCTCGGGATCCCATTTCCGCGGCAGCACCGCGCGACGCACGACGCGCTGGTTACCAAGCAGTTGTTCCTCAAGCTGGTCGAACTCGCCGAGTCGTTGGACCTTGGCCTGGTCCAGGAGATCAACCGCTTGCTCGTCGATCACCAGTGGGCTTTCAAGGGCCTGTTCCGCGAGATCGAGATCGAGAAGAGTCGCCACGCGCTCGGGACGTCGATTCGGGCGGCAATGGCGGCCAAGGCGGGCACGGGTGAGACCGATCTGGAGCTGTTGCTGGCGCCGGCCGCCATGGAGGAGCCGATTCGCCCAACCAGGCCCCCCGAGCCGATCGATCCGCGGCCGCTGGCCGACCTGCTCGAGCCGGACGGATTGTTCGCGCAGAAGCTGCCGGGCTTCGAGCACCGCGAGCCGCAGGTCCGCATGCTGCGCGCCGTGACCGACGCGCTCAACGAGGGGAAGCGGCTCATGGTGGAAGCCGGGACTGGGACCGGTAAATCGGTCGCCTACTTGCTTCCTTCGATCTACTTCGCCGTGGCCAACAAACAGCGGGTCGTCGTCTCGACGAACACGATCAACCTGCAGGACCAGTTGATCCAGAAGGACTTGCCCGACTTGCAGCGCGTGCTGCCGGTCACGTTTCGGGCGGCGGTGGTGAAGGGGCGCACCAACTACCTCTGCCTGACGCGGCTGGCCGGTTTCCGCCGTCGCGCCGACTTGAGCCTGGTGGAGACGCTGGCGCTGATCAAGGTTCTGGTCTGGCTGCCGACGACCGAGACCGGCGATCAAAGCGAGCTGAACCTGACCGATGCCGAGCGATCGGTCTGGTCGAAGCTCTACGCCCACCCGGACATCTGCACGCTTGGCACCTGCCAGTACGCCCGCCGCGGGCGCTGCTTCCTGTATCGCGCGCGAGCCAAGGCCGAGGCCTCGCACGTCGTCGTCGTCAACCACGCTTTGCTCCTCTCGGACGTCGTGTCGGCCAGTCGCGTCTTGCCCGAGTACCACTACCTGATCGTCGACGAGGCGCATCACCTTGAAGACGAGGCGACCGACCAGCTCGGCTACGTCCTCCAGACGAAGGAAGTGTTTGGATTCCTCGACGACCTGGTCCCGGCCGGCACCGGCGAGCGTCGTGGCGGCCTGATCGGCGAGCTGTCGCTGCACTTTCGCGGGAGCTCGTGCCCAGCCGAAGTCCAGCGGCGGGTGGAAGAGCGGGCGCACGCGGTCGTGCCACGGGTGACCGAGGCGCGCGACGCGCTCGACGCCTTCTTTCAGACGGTCGTCAGCTTCATGGCGCAGCGGCCGGTGGACAATCGCGGGTACGAGCAACGGGCCCGTCTGACGACCGCGGCGCGGACTCAGCCGGCCTGGAGCACCGTCGACGTCGCCTGGGAGACGGTCGAGCTGCGGCTGATCGGCCTCCAGGAAGCGTTGTCTCAGCTTCGCGCGCAGCTCGAGGGTCTCGACAACTACGGTCTCCTCGACTATGAAGAGTTGGTCAGTCAGCTCGCGGGCCTAGTCGAGTTCAACGAGCGACTGCGCAGCGAGGGCAACGCCATCGTCAGCAATCCCTCGGACGACCGCATCTATTGGACCACGCTCACGGCCCGTGGCGACGCGTCGCTGCACAGCGCGCCGCTCAACGTCGGACCGTTGCTGCAAAGCGCGTTGTACGGAGACAAGAAGGCTGTCGTCCTGACGTCGGCGACGCTGACGACCGTGGGAAAGTTCAGCTACATGAAGGAGCGCCTGGGCTTTGAGGACGCCGACGATCTGGCGGTCGGGTCGCCGTTCGATTACGCCCGGTCGACGCTGGTCGTCGTGCCGACGGACATGCCCGAGCCCGAGCAGCCGCTCTATCAGAAAGTGCTACAACAGACGTTGCTGGGACTGTGTTCGGCCACCGAGGGCCGCGCGCTGGTCCTGTTCACCTCGCACGCCCAGCTCCGCGCGGCCTGGCAGGCCATTAACCAGCCGTTGGCACGGAAGGGGATCCTCGTTCTCGGCCACGGGATTGACGGCGTGCCGCGCCGCCAGTTGCTGAACACCTTCAAGACGAATCCGAGGACGGTCCTGCTCGGCGCGTCGAGTTTCTGGGAAGGCGTGGACGTGGTGGGCGACGCGCTCAGCGTCCTGGTGATCACGCGCATTCCCTTCAGCGTCCCCACCGACCCGGTGATCGCCGCGCGGAGCGAGCTCTTCGACGACCCGTTCAGCCAGTACAGCCTTCCCCAGGCCATCCTGCGTTTCCGGCAGGGATTCGGCCGATTGATCCGCAGCCAGGCGGACCGTGGGGTGGTGGTCATCCTGGACCGCCGGGTGCAGACGAAGAGCTACGGGCCACTACTGCTCAAATCGCTACCATCCTGCACCGTTCGTTCGAGCACGGTTGCCGACGTGCCGGCGCTGGCGAGAAAGTGGCTGGAGAAGACCAAGAACGGATCGTAGGAGACGGTGGAAAGCTTCCGACTCGTCTTGCGGGTGCATGCGGTTCGCCGGATGTGGCAACGCGGAATCACGAGAGCTGACGTGTGGCACGTGTTGGAGACGGGACAAGTTGTGCAGAACTACCCGGACGACGTTCTGTACCCGAGTCGGCTCGTCCTGGGCTGGCGAGACCTGCGACCCATCCACGTGGTGGTTGCGGACGATTCAAGCAACCACTTGACCATCGTCATAACAGCGTACGAGCCGGACCCAAGTGAGTGGGAGCCAGGTTACGTGAGGAGGAAAGCTCGTTGAAGTGCGTGATCTGCAAGCATGGGGAAACGCGTTCTGGACACGCCACGGTAACCCTTTCGCGCGGTGAGATGACACTCGTCGTGAAGAAGGTGCCGGCCGTCATCTGCTCCACGTGTGGAGAAGAGTACGTCGACGACGACATCATGCAACGGCTTCTCGAAACTGCCGCTTCGGCGTTGCGCTCTGGCGTTCAAGTTGACGTGCGTGACTTTGTCGCGGCCTGACCCTTCAAGATTTTCTCCAAGCCGCCGTGTGCGGGCGAGTCGACCAGCGCAGGTCCGTCTCCGCGTGGAGGCAGAGCGCGACGTGGGGCGCGTGGGCCCGCGCGATGACACTGTACTCCTGCTCGTCGAGCCAGGCGATGTGCTCGGCGGTCGCAAACCCCGCGTCCATGCGCAAGACAATCCGCCGGGGCGCGAGATTAGCGTGATTCTCCGCCGCGCAGGTCACCCGCTGCTGCTCCAGGTCGTGGACCTGGGTCTGTAACGCGGTCAGTCGACCTTCCACCGCCGCCTGACTCCGCCGACGGCGTCCGTCGGCGTGTCAGCGGGCGAGTTGTGCGTCGGGGGCGCTCACCCGCGTGCGCAGAGCCGCCAGGCGCGCGGTCAGCATCTCCCCCCGTCGGCGTGGGCGGCCCACCGTGGCTTCGATCAGCGCGACCAACTCGCCCACACACTGGGTCGAGAGCGTGTGTCCCGGAGGGAGGAAGCCGCCCAGCACCAGGCAGTCACGGGCGGTCACCAGTTGGGCCCGCGCGAACTGATACCCCGTGCCCAGCCCGCCGGTTTCGCCCATATAGCCATAGTCGGCCCCCGTCATAGGTCGAGGCCTGATCGCTCACCACCAGCCCCATCAGGTCCAGGTCGACGACAATCCACGGCGACGTGACCTGCCGCAACACCCGCTGACGATGGGGGGTCAGGACGTCGTTCAACCCCGTTTTCAACGCCACGACGATCTGGGGCGTGGCCTTGCGCAGCAGCGCGTTGACCCCCGAGGCCGAAGCGAAGGAGGCCTGCCCCCACGCCGCCGCCACTGCCAGGTCCTCCGTCAGGGGATGGGCGCTGGCTTCCGAGTCTTTGACGTCCATGCCGCCGCCCCAGATGTGACAGAGCAATTCGGCGAGCTTCTCACGCGGGGCGTGAATCACCGTCTTCATGCCAAACGGGACGCGGCTGAAGGCGTCGTCCAGTCCCACCTCCTGGGCAAAGTTTTCCAACGGCACCAAGATACCATGCTCGGTCACTCGCTCCGTCCCACGCGTTACCATGCTCATCAGAGGCGCTCTCTTCTCGTCGTTACAGACGACGGATTTCACCATTCATCGTGCCAGAGCGAGCGCCTCTCTGTCTCGCGCGGGGTGTTCACCCCGCTATTCGCACGAAACCTACGTTAGAGGGTCTCCGAAACGCGCCAGTTGGGGAGGGATGCGCGCCATGCATCCCTCCCCAACCGGTACTCTTCAGATGCGCGTGGTTAGCCCAGCTCATCCTGCAGCGCGGCGATCGCGGCGAACGACTTCTGGTTCGCCCAGTACACGTCGAGATAGAGCTGGTAGATCCGGTCGTAGAGCGCGTGGTTGTCGGCGTTCGGCGTGGGGCCGGGCTTCACCGCGACGAGCCTGGCCACGTCGTCCAGGCCCTTCATTGCGCCAAGACCGATCATGGCGAGACCGGCCGCGCCGAGCGCCGAGGCTTCCTCGACGGTGGGCAGGACCAGCTCTTTGCCGATCACGTCGCAGAGCATTTGTAGCCAGAAAGCCGAGCGGGTGAAGCCGCCGGTGGCACGGTATTCGTGGGTCGGGCCGGCCGTCTCGTCGAGGGCTTCGACGATGCTGCGCATGCGGAAGGAAACGCCTTCGAAGACCGAGCGCGCGACGTGCGGCGGTCCCAGGTGCGCGGCCAGGCCAAAGATCACACCACGCGCGCTGGCGTTCCAGTAGGGTGAGCGCTCGCCAGTGAGGAAGGGCAGAAAGAGCACACCGCCCGAACCCACTTTCGCCTGCTCCGCCTCGGCTTCGAGCGTGGCGAAGTCAAACTCGCCAGCCGAAGACGCCGGCTTCGGCAGCAGGTTGTCGCGGACCCAGTGGCAGGCCAGGCCACCGTTATTGATCGCGGCGCCGGTGATCCAGCGACCCTGCGCCAGGTAGTAGCACCAGGTCCGACCCTGCCGGTCAAGCACTGGCTGCTCCGTCGCCAGGCGCGTCGCGCCGCTGGTGCCGATCATCACGGTCATCTGGCCGGGCGCGATCGCGCCGGACCCGAGACTGGAGAGGACGCCGTCGCCGGCGCCGGCGATCACCGGCGTTCCCTGGGGGAGGCCAAACGCAGCGGCCGTGTCTTTGGTGAGGTCACCCACCGTGTCGGTCGGCTCGACGACCTCGGGGAGCTTCTCCGGCGAGATGCCGACGGCGTCGAGGATCGTCCGGTCCCACTGCCCTTCCTTCAGGTTGTACAGGCCCGAGGCGCTGGCGACCGAGCGGTCAGAGACCCGGCGCCCGGTCATGCGGGCAAGCAGCTCGTCCTTGATCGAACCAAAGGAGGCGACGCGGGCAAACTGATCGGGCGCTTCCTCGCGGAGCCAGCGGATCTTGCCGGGAAGGTACATCGGGTGCAGCGGACAGCCGGTGCGCTGGTAGAAGGATGTCGCGTCGACATCCTTCTTAAGTTTTTCGACTTGCCGGCGGGCCCGGGTATCGGCCCAGGTGATCGAACGGGTCAGCGGCGTGCCGTCGCCGTCGACGGCGAGGAGCGTGTGAAAGATCGTGCTGACGCCGATGCCGGCGACGCTCTGGCCGGAGGGGATGCTCTTGGCGACCGCCGCGACCGCTCGCGCGACGGCCGCCCAGACCTTGTCCGGGTCTTGCTCGGCCATGCCGGGACGCGGAGTCTCCAGCGGATAGTTGTGGTGGCTCTCGGCGATCTGTTCGCCGGCGAGGGTGTACAGGACCGCCCGCGCGCCGCTGGTCCCGACGTCCAGTCCAATGACCAGGGGATCGCTCATGTCGTCGCTCCTCGTGCCGTTTTGATCGCCGAGACGAAGGCGCGCGCGGTCTCGGCGATCTTCGCGAAGTCACCGGCGGAGACGAGGCGCGGTTCCACCAGCGCGCTGCCCAGGCCAAGTGCGACAGCGCCGGCCCGAATGAAATCGGCAGCGTTGTCGAGGTTGACGCCACCGGTGGGGACCAGCGGAATGTCGTTCAGCGGGGCCAGCACGTCACGCAGGTAGCGCGGCCCGACCGACCCCACGGGAAAGACTTTGACGAAACTCGCCCCGGCTCGCCAGGCGCGCAGGATCTCGGTCGGGGTGAAGGCGCCGGGGATCGCGGTCACCTCGGTTTCGACCGCGAAGCGCACGACCGATTCGTCGAGATTCGGCGCGACGATGAGCCGCGCTCCCGCTTCGACGGCCTCCCCCGCGGTCGCGGCGGAGAGGACCGTTCCGGCTCCGACGACCAACTGGCTGCCGAAGTGGCCGGTCAGAGCCCGCAGCATGTCGAGCGCCCCCGCCGTGTTCAGCGTCACCTCGACGACGTCGACGCCCGCGCTCCGCAATGCTTCCGCCGTTTCGATCGCGCGCTTCGCCTCGGTATGTCGCAGAATGGCGATCAAGCCGGCGGCACGCACTCGGCTATTCACTTCCTCGCGGTCCATCGTTTGCGTCCTCCTCGTTCTGTCCTCCCCATCGAGCTTCGATTATGCCACCTCGGTCTCGGCTCTGTCCAGGTTCCTTGACCGGCGCGGTCCCGCGTGGTAGCATCCGCTCGCGGTACCGATGGGACGGGAGCAGGAATGGTCGTCGGGATGTTGCTCGTGCGACTGCTCTTGCCGAACAGCGAGTCGCTGAAGGACAAGCGCCAGGTCGTCAAGTCGCTGCGTGCGCGCCTGACCAATCAATTTGGCGTCTCGGTCGCCGAGGTCGGCGAGCAGGACGTGCGGCAGATCGCCGAGATCGGCATCGCTCTCGTCTCCAATGAGGTCTCCCACGTCGAGCGGGTCCTCGACAACGTCGTCAAGTACGTCGAGGAGACCCGACCAGACCTCGAGATCACCGATTGCGCGCGCGACGTCCAGACTTTTTTTCAGTAGGGAGAGAGTTCGTGGAAGCACGGATCGTCGGCGCGCACCAGTGCGAGACTCTGGATCGCCGGTTCACGACCATTCTGGTGGATGAAACCCTCGCGGTCGACGCGGGCAGTCTCGCGGCCGGGCTGACGCTGGATGCTCAACTGCGCGTGACTGACGTCCTGATTACCCACCAGCACTGGGATCACGTCAAGGACCTGGCCGGGTTTGGCTTCAACCTGCTGGGTGCGCAGCAGACGGCCACGGTATACTGCACCGAGCAGGTCCGACAGGTGGTCGCGGATACTCTGCTGAACCCGCGCTACTGGATGGACTTCTTCACGGGCCCCGATCCGAGTCGGCCGGTCTACCGGCAGCGGCGAGTCGATGTCGGCGAGGAGTTCGCGGTTGGGCCGTACCGAGTGGTGTCGGTCCCGGTCAATCACAGCGTGCCGACGACGGGGTACGAGATCGCCGATCCGAACGGTCGGAAGCTGTACTACACCAGCGATAACGGGCCTGGCTGTGGCCAGTTCTGGATCGCGTCGCGTCCCGACGTTCTGGTCACGGAGTGTACCTACTCCAACGTGGAGGCCGAAGCCGCCGCCCGGCACGGCCACCTCTGCCCGCGCTATCTCGAAGACGCGCTGGCGGTCTTCCGCGCGAGCCGTGGCTACCTGCCGCGGGTGGTGTTGATCCACGTGAACCCGTTCCATGAAGAGCGGATTCGGATCGAGGTCGCCGAGGTGGCGCGGCGGCTTCAGGCGTCGATCGAGGTCGGCTGGGAAGGGCAGACCTTCACGGTCTGATTGCTCGGGTTGTTGCTCGCGTGCTATAATTTGCCGACTTCATCTGCATGTGTGAAAGATACGGTCACCTGGCAGTCCCCAACGCGCATCGGCTGGTGGGGGCCGGTGGTGCGTAGCTAGAGAGAGGAACCGATGGACCTGGTCACAGCTATCGAGCAGGAGGCTGTCCGCTCGGACTTGCCGGAGTTTCGCCCGGGCGATACCGTTCGGGTAGCATTGAAAGTGGTCGAAGGCGGGCGGGAGCGGATTCAGCAATTCGAAGGCGTGGTGTTGCGGAAGAAGGCCGGGACCACCGGCGCCAGCTTTACGGTTCGCCGGGTGACCCACAACGTCGGCGTCGAGCGGACGTTCTTGAGGAATTCCCCGCGCATCGAGAAGCTCGAGGTTGTCCGCCGGGGGCGCGTCCGCCGCGCGAAGCTCTACTACTTGCGCGGCTTGACTGGCAAGGCCGCCAGGATCAAGGAAAAGCGCTAATTCTTTCGATGGGTGCGGGACGATTGGTGAATGGCGCGGCGCGCAGCGCTGCTCCATTCACCAATCGCCCCGCACCCATCGAAAGAATTAGCTTGCGGCTCGAGCAAGCGCTCTGGGAGCGTGACCTGCGGCGGGTCGTCGGGGTCGACGAGGTGGGACTGGGGAGCCTCTGTGGCCCAGTGATCGCGGCTGCCGTGCGCATTCCCGTCGCGTGTCAATTGATTGACGGCGTGCGCGATTCCAAGCTGGTTCTGGCTGCCCGGCGCGAACAGCTCGCCGACGAGATTCGCCGACAGGCAACTGGAATCGGCATCGGGACAGCTTCGGTGGCGGAGATCGAGCGGCTGAACGTCCGCCGCGCGTCGCACCTGGCGATGAAGCGGGCGCTCGCGCGCGTTGGTCCATACGACCACGCCCTGATCGACGGCAAGCCGATCCAGGGTATCGAGCTTGGCCCACACACCACCATCGTCGACGGGGATGCCTCATCGTACGCCATCGCGTGCGCGTCGATCATCGCGAAGGTCGCCCGCGACCGGCTGATGAAGAAGCTGGCCGTTCGGTACCCCGGTTACGGCTGGGATCACAACGCGGGATACGGGACGAGCGAGCACCTCGCCGCGTTGAAGCGATTCGGGCTCACGCCGCATCACCGTCTCGGCTATGAACCGGTGCGGGCGATCCTGATCGCGCAATCAGGGGTATTCTGATCGAGGCCGCGGTGAGCGAACGCAGGGAAACAGCGCACCTACGAGGACAGGTCGCCGAGCAGTTCGCGGCGGAGTACCTGCGCCAGCAAGGCTACCAGATCCTCGCGACGAACGTGCGCTTCAAGGGCGGAGAGATCGACATCGTCGCGGAGGACCACGAGACTCTGGTGTTTGTCGAGGTTCGGGCGCGACGACCGAGTATCTACGGGACCGCGGAGGAGTCGATCGGCGCGCAGAAGCGGCGCCGAATCTATCGGGCCGTGGAATCGTATCTGCAACGGCACGAGGCAGAGTCGGCGCGGCCCAGCCGGATCGACGTGGTAGCGATCCAACTGGACCGGCAGGGGCGTCCGACGAAGCTCGATCTGATCAAGAGCGCGCTGGAGCAGCCGTAGCGGGCGCGGGCAAGCCAAACTCGGCGGTTGCTCGAGCGATGCTGGCCTCTTCCGCGGCGCTCACCGTTCGGAGGGGCAGACGGACCCGCGCCGTGCTGATGATGCTGAGCGCCTTCAGCATGGCCTTCATGCCGGAGAGGCTCGACGACGTGGGCGACCCCTTCGCCAGATTGACGATCTTCTGAATCTCGATCGTCCGGACCGTGTGGTGATCGGCCGTTGCCCAGTCGCCGCGACGCGCCGCCTCGTACACGGCGACGCAGTCGGCCACGTTGACGTTCGAGATGCCCGGAATCGCCCCGTGGGCGCCCGCGAGCAGGCCCGAGTCGATCAGGATGCGGGTTCCCAGGAATCCCCGGAAGCTCAATCTGGCGTCGCGGACGCCGGTCATCACCTGACGGAACCAATCGAGGTCGTTCTGGCTATCCTTGATCCCGACGACGGTACCCTCGCGGGCGAGAGTGAGCACCGTCTGAACGTCCAGCTTCACCTTGACGGTCTGCGGGATGTTGTAGACCAGCAAAGGAAGGTCGACGGCGCGATGGGTCGCGCGGAAGTGTTCGAGCAACTCGTCCTGGCTGTTGGAATAGTAGTACGGCGGGGTCAGCGCGATCGCGTCGACGCCGGCCCGCTGGGCGGCGTGTCCGTGAGCGATGGCCAGGCGAGTGGCCGCATCGCCAATGCCGGCGATGACCGGCACGCGACCGGCCACGGCGTCGACGACGGTGCGCAGGATCGCTTCGCGTTCGTCGCGATCGAAGCAGGGAAACTCGCCGGTGGTGCCGGTCGCCCAGATGCCGTTGACTCCATTGTCGATCAAGTAGTTGACCAACCGCTCGAGCGAGAGGTGATCGACGCTCTCGTCCTCGGTCAGCGGCGTGAGAATTGGCGTGAAAATGCCGTGAAGTCGATCGAGACTCAGCATGTGCGTCCATCCTTTCGCGATCGTCGGACCGATTCCTTTGCCAGTGTAGGGAGCGCGCGAGAACCTGTCAATCGGTCCACGATCCAGTAAAATGTACGTGGAATCCAGGAGGATGAACCCGATGATCCGGGAAACGATGAAGAGAATTGCCGAGGCGAGTGGCTCACCACCGGCCATCGAGGTGGCTCGACTGGCCGCACTGGGCCAGCAGGATCTGGGAGAGTTTCGCGCGGCGTGGGAGGAGCTGTCGCCCGAACGGCGCCGTGCCGTCCTCCACCTCGCCGTCCAGTTAGCGGAAAACGACGTCGAGCTTGGTTTCGGCGTCCTGTTCAAGGCCTGTCTTGCGGATCCGGACGCGGACGTCCGCGCGGCCGCGATCGAGGGGCTGTCGGAGGACGAGGAGTTTCGGACAGCCGACCGTCTCGCGAAGCTGCTCCGCGAGGACCCGGCCGAAAACGTCCGCGTGGCGGCAGCGCTGGGACTTTCTCGCTTCGCACTCATGGCCGAACTGGGCACGCTCTACGCCGCGTCCGCCGCGCGCGTGCGTGCGGCACTGCTGGCCACAGCGACCGATCCGAGCGAGTCGAGCGAGGTCCGACGGCGCGCCATCGAGGCTGTCGGCGCGCTGAGCGATCCGTCCGTCGAAGGGCTGGTGCGCGCCGCATACGCGGACCCGAATCCAAAAATGCGCGCGAGCGCGGTGTACGCGATGGGGCGGACCTGCGATGAACGCTGGCTGGAGACGATTCTCCGCGAGTTGGAGAGTGAAACTCCTGAGATGCGTTACGAAGCGGCGCGGGCGGCAGGCGAGATCGAGAGCCCTCGAGCGATCGTCCTGTTGATCGCGCTGCTGGACGACGCGGACGTCGAGGTCCGATTGGCGGCCGTCGGCGCACTTGGCGACATCGGCGGCGACGTCGCGCGGAGAGCGCTCCAGCGTTGTGCTCAGAGCGAGAATTCCGCGGTCCGCGCGGCCGCGCTCGAGGCGCTGGGTGAAGTGAACCTGAACACGGACCCGCTCAGCATCTCGCCGTTCTTGAAGGATTCGACGCGAACTATCTGAAGGAGACGAGCAAAGGTCTCGCGGTGTGGAGTGAGCCTTGCGCGCGCGCAAGGCTCACACCACACCGCGAG
>DATLRG010000132.1:0-5799 GCA_035534795.1 Chloroflexota bacterium | reverse complement strand
GGGAACAGGCCATTTTCGCTGTACAGCGAAAATGGCGCCACCGAAGGACGATCAAGATTCCTGCGCAGCCGATTCGCCTCGGACGACCGGACGCCCGGCGCGCGCAAGGATGGACCAAACAGCTACGCGCGCTTCCTGGCCGACCCCGGGCGCCGAGACCTGGACGCTCGCCGCCGCGAGGACGCGGCCGCGGTGGTCGACCAGTTCCTGCGAACGCTCGCGGCCGAATCGCGGCGACCGATGCCCGGAGACCACGGTGAGGAAGGGCCGTGAGTGAGGAGGCAAGTGATGGCTAATCCAGTCGGTAAGCCAATCGCCATGAAGATCGCCGCCGACCGCCTCGAGGAGCCTCCCGAGGTTTCCGAGCTGGTCGATCGCCTGGAAGCCGAGGCGGATCGCGACATCGCGGCGGGAACGGTGACCCTGCGCTGGGGTAAGGAGCAGATCGCGGTCGTCAAGCGCGCCGCGACACTGCTGGGAGTGCCATATCAGACCTACCTGAAACACGTCGTGTTCAAGCAGGCCCTCGCGGACATCGAGCACGCCGAGGCCGTTTTAGGACGTAGGACGTAGAACTCAGAGCGGTGGGCGCTATACTTGGGCTGACGAGCGTCCTTCCTTTTCCCTCTCCCAGGGGGAAAGGGGGCTGGCCGATATTCGGCGAGACCTGGAGGACATCGACGTGGGCACCCGGCAAAAAATGCTCAAGGCCGGATCAGCACCATGAGGTGCTGGAGAGGAATCCAATGGACGCGATCGCTTCTCACATTGACGTGACTCCGGGTATCGCAGGCGGAAAGCCACGCATCGCCGGGCATCGGATCACTGTCCAGGACGTCGTCGTCTGGCACGAACGCCTCGGCCTGAGCGCGGATGAGATTGCCGCCGAGCACGACCTCACGCTCGCCGACGTCTATGCCGCTCTGACCTATTACTACGATCACCGCGAAGACATTGATCGGTCGATCAAGGCGGACGAGGAGTTCGTCGCCGAGCTGCGCAAGCGGAACCCATCGAAGGTGCGAGCAAAGCTCGGTGGATGAGCGAATCAGCTTCTACCTGGACGAGCAGGCGCCCCGTGCAGTTGCTCTCGGACTGCGACAACGCGGAGTCGATGTGCTGACCGCGCAAGAGGCTGGCATGCGGGGCGTGACCGACGAGCAGCAGGTCGCGTTCGCGTCGCAAGGGCGACGGGTCATCTTCACGCAGGACACGGACTTTCTACGCATCCACGCGGAAGGCCGTCCGCACGCCGGAATCGTCTACGCGCCGCAAAGGCTAGCGATCGGCACGATTATCCGCGGGCTGATGCTGATCTACGACGTGCTGGAACCGGAGGATCTGACCGGCCACGTCGAGTTCATCTGATCGATTCGACGCGAGGAGGTCACCCATGGCAATCACCAACCACGAGCGCGTCGGAAAAGCGCTGGACCTGCTTCGGGCGGGCCTGGCGCCGTTCGTCGAGCGCGAGTTTCAGGCGCAGCACGGGAAGTATTGGATCACCACCGTCACCGCGGGCTGGCGCGACGAGGTCACCTGGCGGGAGGACGACGACTCCCCCCACCTGGACGTTGCCCTGCTGCTCCGCCTGATCTGGGAGCAGTGGAACGAGACCTTTCGCCGCACCCTGGGCCACGCCGAACGCTCGCTGGTCAGCGAGCTGCGCGAATCTCGCAACAAGTGGGCCCACCAGGAGACCTTCTCCGGCGACGACACCTACCGCGCCCTCGATTCGGCAGCCCGACTGCTGACCGCCGTCTCGGCGCCGCAGGCCGACGACGTCGAGAAGATGAAGACCGAGCTCCTGCGCCTGCGCTTCGACGAGCAGGTGCGCAGCGAGCGGCGCAAGAGCGCCGGCACCGCCGTCGAGAGCGCCGCGACCGGCAATCTCAAGCCCTGGCGCGAGGTGGTGACGCCGCACCGCGACGTGGCCAGCGGCCACTACCAGCAGGCGGAGTTCGCCGCCGATCTCTGGCAGGTCCACCTCGGCCAGGGGACGGCCGAATACCGCGACCCGGTCGAGTTCTTCCGCCGGACCTATCTCACCGAGAGCCTCAGGCGAATGCTGGTGGGCGCGGTCCGTCGCCTCGCGGGCCGGGGGGGCGATCCGGTGGTGCAGCTTCAGACCAACTTCGGCGGTGGCAAGACGCATTCGATGCTGGCGCTCTATCACCTGTTCTCCGGCGTCGCGCCCACGGAGTTGGCGGGCATCGACGCGGTCATGCAGGAAGCGGAGGCCGAGACGCTGCCCACCGCCCGGCGCGTGGTGCTGGTCGGCAACAAGATTTCGCCCGGCAATCCCTCGACCAAGCCCGATGGCACGGTCGTGCGCACGCTCTGGGGCGAGCTGGCCTGGCAGCTCGGCGGCAAGACGGCGTTCGCCCGGATCAGGGCCGACGACGAAAACGCGACCAGCCCGGGCGACGCGCTGCGCGAGCTGTTCAATGAGTACGGGCCGTGCCTGATTCTGATTGACGAGTGGGTCGCCTACGCGCGACAGCTCCACGACCAGAGCGATCTGCCGGCGGGCGGTTTCGAAACGCAGTTCTCCTTCGCCCACGTGCTGACGGAGTCGGCGAAGCTGGCCAGGAACTGTCTCCTCGTGATCAGTCTGCCGGCCTCCGACACCGCCGGGTCGCCGCACGCCCAGGCCGACGACGTGGAGGTAGGCGGCCAGCGCGGGCGCGAGGCGCTGGATCGGCTGCGCAACGTGGTGGGGCGGGTGGAATCATCCTGGCGGCCGGCCAGCGCCGAAGAGGGGTTCGAGATTGTCCGGCGGCGGTTGTTCGAGCCGCTGGCCGACGCGGCCCAGTTCAAAGACCGCGACGTGGTGGCGCGCGCCTTCGCCGATTTCTACCGGACCCACCAGGCCGAGTTTCCGCCCGCGTGCCACGACGCCGACTACGAAAAGCGCATCAGGGCGGCCTACCCGATCCACCCCGAGATCTTCGACCGGCTCTACACCGACTGGTCCACCTTGATAAAATTCCAGCGCACCCGCGGCGTGTTGCGTCTGATGGCGGCGGTGATCCACAGCCTGTGGGAGAAAGGCGACCGGAACCCCCTGATCTTGCCGGCGAACATCCCGATCGACGACCCGCGCGTCCAGTTCGAGCTGACGCGGTACCTCTCCGACAACTGGGTGCCGGTGATCGAGAAGGACGTGGACGGCCCCAGCTCGCTGCCGCTCCGGCTCGACGGCGAGGTGCCGAACCTCGGCAAGTTCTCCGCCTGCCGCCGAGTCGCCCGCGCCATCTATCTGGGCTCGGCGCCGCTCACCACCGCCGCGCATCGCGGGCTCGAAGATCGGCAGGTGAAGCTTGGCTGCGTGATCCCGGGCGAGTCGCCGGCGATCTTCGGCGATGCGCTGCGGCGGCTGTCCGGCGCGGCCACCTACCTGTATCAGGACGGCCCGCGCTACTGGTACTCGACGCAGCCCACGGTCACCAAGCTGGCCGAGGATCGCGCCGAGCAGCTCAAGCGTGACGCGGACAAGGTGGCGCGGGAGCTCGACCGGCGCCTGCGGATCAATCTGCGCCAGATGGGCGACTTCAGCCGCATCCATCCCATGCCGGGGTCGGGGCAGGACGTCCCCGACGATCTCGACGCGCGGCTCGTCGTCCTGGGGATCGACCATCCCTACAGCAGGGAGCCGGGCAGCGCCGCCGAGACCGCTGCCCGGGCGATCCTCGAGTCGCGCGGCACGACGCCGCGCCTCTGTCGAAACACCCTCGTCTTTCTCGCCGCCGACAGGACCCGGCTGCAAGACCTCGACGAAGCCACCCGTCTCTATCTCGCCTGGGAGTCGATCCTGGATAACAAGCTGACGCTGAACCTCGATCCGCAACAGGTGAAGCAGGCTGAGACCCAGCTAGCCACGGCCGACGGCACCGTCACGGCGCGCATCCCCGAGACCTACCAGTGGCTGCTGGTACCCGTGCAGAGCTCGCCGCGGGCGGCGGTCGAGTGGCAGGCCCTCCGCGTGGCGGGTCAGGACGCGCTGGCCGTGCGCGCGGGCAAGAAGCTCAAGGGAGACGAGCTCCTGGTCACCGGCTTCGCGGCGACGCGGCTGCGGCTGGAGCTGGACCGGGTGCCCCTCTGGCGCGGCGATCACGTGGCGGTCAAGCAGCTCGCCGAGGACTTCGCCCGCTACCTCTATCTGCCACGGCTCAAAGACCCCTCGGTGCTGCTCGCGGCGATCCGCGAGGGAGTCTCCCTCCTCACCTGGGAGAGCGACGCCTTCGCCTTCGCCGACAGCTTCGACGAGGCCGCGGGACGCTACCGTGGCCTGCGGAGCGCCCAGAACATCTTGCTGCCGGACGCTGACTCCCCGGGCCTGCTGGTGAAGCCCGACGTCGCGCGGCGACAGCTCGATGCCGAGATTCCCCGGTCCCCCGAGGTCCGGCCGACTCCCGGTCCCGTAGACGGCGATTCTGGAAAGCCCGTACCGGGGATCGACGGCGGCCGCGTCGAGCCGGCCGCCCCGGTGGCGACCCAACCGAAGCGCTTCCACGGGACGGTCGTTCTCGAATCGACGCGCGTCGGCCGCGACGCCAGCCAGATTGCGGACGAGGTGATCGCCCACCTCTCCGGTCTGGTTGGCGCGACGGTACGGGTCACCCTCGAAGTCGAGGCGGAGATCCCGTCCGGCGCGCCAGACCAGGTCGTGCGGACCGTCACCGAGAACGGCCGCACCCTGAAGTTCACCAGCCTGGGATTCGAGAAGGAGTAGGGGCATGCCCCGGGTAGTGGCCA
Source organism: Chloroflexota bacterium (assembly GCA_035534795.1). Lineage (GTDB taxonomy): Bacteria > Chloroflexota > UBA6077 > FW602-bin22 > CADDYW01 > JAJPKB01. The sequence goes on along the minus strand of DATLRG010000132.1, from coordinate 1,041 downwards.
CGTTCGGAACGGTCCAGGCTTCCCTCACCCCCAACCATCGTCTACCCTCTGACCCCCTTTTCCCGGGGGAACCTTCTCCCAGTCGCGGGAGAGGGGCCTGCAGGGAGGCAGCATCTTACAAGCCCCTTCCCCCGCGACTGGGGGAAAAGGTAGGGGATGAGGGAATCCAACCGCCGGCCAAGCCACCAACCGGCTGCTCTACTGGCACGACGAGCGAGATCCCGGCCGGCCGTCGGGCGGTCTACCCACTATTAAGAAACTATCTCAAAACAGGTGTTTGAGCGCCCCGCGGGCGCTCAAACACCTGTTTTGAGATAGTTTCTTAATAGTGGTCCCAGTGGGCGAACTCATTGATCGGCTTGCGGGGCTGCGGGTTCTTCGGCTTGGCCCGAATCGCCGCGTCGTCGGCAACGCCGACCGCGACGACCGTCTTGACGCGCCGCTCGGCCGGGATGCCCAGGGCTTGCTTGGCAACGGCGGGCCCCTCCCCTTTCAGCGTGGTGATGCTGGCGCCGAGCCCGTGTGCCGCCGCGGCGAGAAGCAACCGCTCGCTCATTCTTCCTTCGTCGAAGACCTCGAGCTCCTCGCGTGCGGGGTCACCGAGAGTGACGATCACCAGGGCGACGGCCGCCCGCGCGGCGGTGTTGGCTCCTCCCGCGGTCAGTTGCTGCCGGACCTCCGGGTCGCGCACGACGACGACCTCGGACGTCTGGCGGTTGCTGGCGCTGCCCGACCAGCGTCCCACTTCGAGAATGTCGGCGAGCGCGTCGTCGGGGACCGGCGCCGGTCGAAAATCGCGCACCTGTCGCACGCGGCGCAGGAATGTGACTCGGTCCATCGCTTCCTGACTCAAGGTGGAATCCTCCCATCCTCGCTACTTCTGCCAGCGTCTATTTTACTTGTCGCCGTCCCTACTCTTCAACTATCTCGCGGCGACAGGGTGCGACACACAAATGTGAGACGGACAGGGGAACAGGGTAGCTGACAGAGAGCGACGAAAGGCGTACCCTCCGGACGGGGCAGGGGCGATTAAGCGTCCCA
>DATLRG010000131.1:0-4140 GCA_035534795.1 Chloroflexota bacterium | reverse complement strand
ACGGCGTGTTTGACGAGGACCGCTACTTCCGGGCTGGCGATGAGGCGCCGATCTTCAGTCTTGGCGACGTGACGTTCGGAGTGAACGTCTGTGAAGACGTCTGGTACCCAACGGGTCCCGCGGTCGCCCAGGTACGCGCCGGCGCAGAGCTGATCGTGAACCTGAACGCATCGCCGTACCACCAGGGGAAGAAGCAGCTTCGGGAGGCGATGCTCGCGACGCGGGCCGCCGACAACGCGGCGGTCATGGCCTACACTAACATGGTCGGCGGGCAGGACGAACTCGTGTTTGACGGGAACGCCATGGTCTTCGACGAGCAGGGACGGGTGATCGCCGAGGGACCGCAGTTCGAGGAAGACCTGCTAGTGGTGGATCTCGACCTCGGCGCGGTGTTCCGCCGTCGCTTGCACGACCCACGTCGGCGGAAGGAGCGACTCGGGGCCGGCGGTGAGTCTCTCCCGACGCCGCTCATCGTGCTACCACGGTCACGACCGGGTGCCAGGCCCCTGCCATGCCGCGAGGTGCGACGCCTCGACTCCGTGGCAGAGGTGTACACGGCGCTGGTCGTCGGTACCCGAGACTACGTCCGCAAGAACGGCTTCCGCGGCACGCTCGTCGGCCTCTCCGGCGGAATCGACAGCAGCCTCGTCGCGACGATTGCCGCGGACGCGCTCGGCGCCGATAACGTCGTCGGCGTGTCGATGCCGTCGCGGTATTCGTCGCCGGGGAGCAAGGACGACGCTCGAACGCTGGTCGACAACCTGGGCGTCCAGTACTGGACGATCCCGATCGAGCCGGCGCACGAGGCGATGGCCGGGATGCTAGCCGAGCGTTTTGCCGGTCAGCCGCCTGGACTGGCCGAGGAAAACGTGCAGACGCGGCTGCGCGGCGTGATCCTGATGACCATCTCCAACAAGTTCGGCTGGCTCGTCCTGGCGACGGGCAACAAGAGCGAGATGGCGACGGGCTACGCCACGCTCTACGGGGACATGGCCGGCGGCTTCGCCGTCTTGAAGGACGTCCCGAAGACGCTGGTGTACGAGCTGGCTCGGTGGAGAAACGCCCAGGGCGAGTGTCCCGTGATCCCGCTGGTTATCCTCGACAAGGAACCGAGCGCCGAGCTGCGTCCGCACCAGCGCGACGTGGACAGCTTGCCGCCGTATCCGATCCTCGATCCGATTCTCCAGGCGTACGTCGAAGAGGATCGCAGCCTGGAGGAGATTGTCGCGCTGGGGTTCGACGACTCTACGGTCCGGCGGACCATCCAACTGGTGGACCGGAGTGAGTACAAGCGTCGGCAAGCAGCGCCCGGCGTCAAGATCACGCCACGTGCCTTCGGTCGCGACCGCCGGCTGCCGATCACGAACCGGTATCGGGGTGCTTAGATTCTCCACAACTGCCACCACGCTGCTCGACGCGGTGGACGGGCCGAGGTGACGGCGACGCCGACGCCCACGCCGACCAGCAGGGGAAAAAACGCCGCTTGCCAGGCATTCCCGATTCCCACGGCGTTGAAGAGACTCTCGGTGATCAGCCCGACGATGATCAGTCCGATGATCACCGACCAGAAAGAAACCAACAACCGACGCTGCAGCCAGAGATAGCGCCCGATTCCGTACCCGATGGCGATGCCGAGCAGGACCGCAACGACGCGTACGACATCCGGCGCCGTCACGTGAGTGTCCTGACGCGAAACGGTGTTTGGCAGGTGTCAGTTGGTCGGGCAATCGCGCGGCAAACCTCCCACCAACTGACACCTGCCAAATACCTTCTACAAAAGGCGATGAGAAAGGTGGCTGGTCGGCGGGTGATGGTCACGAGCGGACGCCGTCCTCGGCCGGGGACGTCGGGGCAGCTTCGACGGTAAAGGTCACGATGCCATCTTCGGGGCAGGGAACGTGAATCGGTCCGGCGGTGTGTCCGGCGAGACGGAGGGCGCTCATCGCGGGATACAACTTCTGGAGCGCCTCCAGGCATAGCCCGCCCGGGGCGCAGTGACTGAACTCAAAATGATCGCCCGAGCGGTGGCCCGCCGCGCATGCACCTTGCACTGACGCCACCGCGACGCGGTAGTGCGGCTCGGCGCGCACCAGGGGCCCCGAATCGCGTCGAGCGCGTGCCGCGCGGACGCGGATCATCTGCGCCGCGACGTGAGGAACGTTTACATTACCGCTCGCGCAACGCACCAGGAGCTCGTCGTCGCGATTCTCTACGACCGTCAAGCGACTGCCCGGGACCAGCCCGCTGCTGTCGAGATCGAACGTCGAGGTCGACGCGACGTCGGCCTCGGAGCTGACGTGCTCCACCACCAGATCGATGCCCGTGGGCGCGCGATCGAGGGTCGTCACGACGGAGGAGATCGTGCGGTTGATTTCGTCGACCGGGTCGCCGTGCGGGCACTGATCGGGATGGCCCAGGGCAGCCCCGAGACGATCGGCGGTCTGGTCGGACAGGGCGTGCTCCCAGCGGTCCGCTTCGGCCTGCGCTTCGGCGATGGGCAGCCCGAGCGCGTCGACGAAGAAGCGTTCGGCCACGCGTCGACGCCGCAGCGTGCGCTGGGCGAGCTCCCGACCGAGCGAGCAGAGAACAACGCTCTTGGTCGGACCGACGCGGACGTAGCCCGCGCTCTGCAGGCGACCGAGGGTCTCGGTCACGGTAGGAGCAGAGACGCCGAACAGGTCCGCCAGGCGCGCGCCGATGACGCTCCGCCCTTCTGCCTCGAGCGTGGCAATCGCGGCCACGTAATCTTCGGCAACGCGCTGTCCGCGGTCGTGCTCACGCACCTCGGGCCTCCGCTGGCTGGCCGGAGCTGGCGTTGCAGGTCGGGCACAGCCCATCGAAGTAGATGCGTGGCTGCAAGTCCCCGAAGGTGCTCACCGCGCGCGCCGCGTCGACGAAGTCGGTCAAGCCGTCGACTTCGAGGTCGGCGACCCGACCGCAAGTACGGCAGACGACGTGGGGATGGGCGGCCGGTCGGCGCACGTCGTAACGCGTGCAGCCCTCGTGCAGGTCCAGCGTCAGCGCCTCGCCAAGATCGACGAGCATGTCGAGCGTGTTGTACACCGTGGCGAGGCTGATGGTCGGATACTCCGCGCGCAGGCGGGCGAAGACCTGGTCGGCGCTCGGATGCGTCTCATCGCGCGCGAGGAGGTGGACCAGCGCTAGCCGCTGAGGGGTCAAGCGATACCCGGCCGCCTGCAAGCGGGCGACCAGCTCGGAATCGCGTGCGGTGGGTGTATCTGCGTTCTTCGGCATTGGGCAACCGTTCTTACTTGAGAACTATTCTAAACACTCTCGATTTTAGTCTCGTTTCACCTGAATGTCAACGCTTGATCGCGCCGGACCGGCAAGTTATGCTAAACTAATCTTAGGTTAGGTGACCCTAATGTATGGAGGAGCCACGGTACTCGGTCTTCGGTGGCGCGTCGCTGCCATCACCCTGGCGCTCATCGGAGCGACCATGCTTCTCGCTTCGCCGGCTCTCGCCGTCGGTGGCACCCAGCCGCTGCAGACGGCCGTGTCGGCGATGGCTGACTCTGTCCAGGGCGCGCGGACCGCGCTGGCAAACGGCGATCTCGGCACCGCGCGTGCCGATGGGCAAGCGGCCGAGCATTCCTGGGAAGGCGTGGAGTCGCCGATCGCTCGGCGGGACCCGCGGGCCGAATCACGCGTCGATCAGGCGCTGGACGCGGCCAACGCTGCGCTCGACGCGAATCCGCCGCCGGCGGATACGGCAGCCCTCCTCGACCGGCTGCAGGCCGCTCTGCACGACCTGAATCAAGCGCTGGCGGTCGCGCCAGAAGCGCCGGCCGCCAACGGCAGCCAGATTGGGATTGGCGACGCCATCAACCTGCTCCAGCGCACGGACCAATCCCTGGCGAACGGCGATCTGGGCGCGGCCCGGCAGTCTTTCGACACGTTCCAGCAGCAGTGGCCATTATTGGAGACTCAACTCTCCGTCGAGTCTCCATCCACCTACCATCAGCTTGAGTCCCAGTTGCCATCGGTGGCGACGAGTCTGAGCGGGTCGGCTGCCAATGCGACCAGCGCCCGCCAAACGGTCGGACAGATGATCGGCGAGCTGCAGGCGGTAGGCGGCCAGGAGGAGCAGTACGGACCCCTGGACGCGGCTATCACGCT
>DATLRG010000130.1:0-6541 GCA_035534795.1 Chloroflexota bacterium | reverse complement strand
TGTGCTGCGCACATCGACGACATCCGGAACGTTCTCACCGTGGACCAGGTATTTGTGACGGAGGATTGAGCCATGGTCGCCCGATTGTCGAACGAGCAACTCGCGGAGCTACGCGAGATCGATAGCCCCACGATCGCCAACGCGATCGAGCCTTTTCAGGTGCGCGGGCGGGTTCAGGGCTACGTCGGCTCCGACGTGCGCTGCCTGATTCCCGGCCTGGGGACCATGCTCGGCTACGCGATCACCTGCAAAGGCGACAGCACGACCGAAGGCAAGAACGTCGAGCGCGCGCACCAGCAGCTTTACGCGGCGATCGCGGCGTCGCCCCAGCCGGTGGTGGTCGTGATCCAGGACGACGGGCGCGACAAGGTCCATTCGTGCCAGGCCGGCGAGATGATGGCGACGACGATGAAGCGCTGTGGGGCGATCGGCCTGCTCACGGACGGCGGGCTGCGCGACATTCTCGAGATCAAGGCGCTGGGAGGATTCCATTACTTCGGGGCCGGACTGGTTGTCGCGCACGGGAATCCCTTGATTTACGACGTCGGCGCCGAGGTGACCATCAGCGGCGTGAAGATCCGCCCGGGCGACCTGCTGCACGGCGACGAAAACGGGATCACGGTGATTCCCGAGGAGATCGCGGACAAAGTGGCGGCGCAGGCCATGAAGGTCCGCGAGACCGAGCACAGGCGCCTGCAGGAAATTCTCAGCCCAGACTTCCTGAAGCAGTTCGAGAAGCTGTCGAAGTACGAGTAAGCAGGGTTAGCAACTCGAGGCGGCGCCGGCGATCGTCAGGATCTCCGGTTCGACCGTCCATTTCTCGGGCGTGCCGGAGAGGCGGGCCGTGACCACGTTCGGGTCGTGATCGAAGATGACCAGGCGGTCGTGTGCGAGCAGGTCGGCGACGATCCGGCGCTTGGTTTCCATCGACACGAGCGGCTCGACGTCCACCGCAGGAACCCAGGCGATGCGTTCGAGGTGCGCGACGAAGGGGCAGACGTCGACGGCGAAGAGGGCCGACTGGTCCTCCGATTCGATCAGCACGCAGGTGTGCGCGCGGGTGTGGCCGGCGGCCATCAACCAGTGGACGCCGGGCGCGATCTCGGTCGCCCCGTCGAACAGCCGGAGTTGTCCGCTGCGCTCGACCGGCTCGAAGTTCTCCGACAAGTAGGTCGTGCGCGTGCGCTCGTTCGCGTGGGTCGCGTCGTCCCATTCGAGACGCTGGACCCAGTACTCGGCGTTGGAGAAGGTCGGGACCAGCGCGCCGAGGTGGCGCGTGGTGTTGCCGCCGGCGTGATCGAAGTGCAGGTGGGTGTTGACGACCACCTCGACCGAGTCGGGCGTGATGCCGTAGGAGGCGAGCGCACCGATCAGTCCCGTATCGCGCTCGACCGAGAAAATCTCGGATTCCTTTGGGCCGAGCTTGTCGCCGATTCCCGTATCGACGAGGATCGTCCTGTCGTCGACGCGGATCAACAGGCAGCGTAGCGCCAGACGCACGCGGTTACGATCGTCGGGCGGCTGGCGCTTCTCCCAGAGTGGCCGGGGGACCACGCCGAACATCGCGCCGCCGTCGGTGTGCCAGTGGCCGTCGTTGAGAATCTCTAGCTCGATCTTACCTATCTTCATGACACTCTCGGAAGGCGGTCTGCGCGGCCTGGATCGTCTGTCGGATGTCGTCGTCGGTGTGGGCCAGCGAGACGAAGCCGGCTTCGAACTGCGATGGGGCCAGGTAGATGCCCTGGCGGAGCATCGACTGGAAAAATCGAGCGTAGCGGCGCGTGTCGGACAGTTTCGCGCTGGGGTAATCCACCACGGGCTGATCCGCGAAGAAGGTGGTAAACAGCGAGCCGACGCGGGTCCCGAACGTGGCGACGCCGGCGGCCTGGGCGGCTTCCTTCAGGCCGGCAGTCAGCGCCGCCGATCGCCGTTCCAGCGTGGCGTAGGAGCCGTGGTCGGCGAGGGCGGAGAGCGTTTCAATGCCGGCAGTCATCGCCAGTGGATTTCCAGCGAGCGTGCCGGCCTGGTAGACCGGGCCATCCGGTGCCAGCAGCGCCATCACGTCGGCGCGGCCGCCGTAGGCGCCAACCGGCAGCCCGCCGCCGATGATCTTGCCCAGGCAGGTCAGGTCGGGGCGGATACCGGTCAGTTCCTGCATGCCGCCGTAGGCGACGCGGAAGCCGGTGATGACTTCGTCGAAAATCAGCAGCGCAGCGGCCCGGCGCGTGATCTCGCGCAGCCCTTCGAGGAAGCCGGTGCGCGGCGGCACGACACCCATGTTGGCGGCGACGGGTTCCACGATCACCGCGGCGATCGTGCCGTGGTGTTCGGCGAAAATGCGCTCCAGCGTTTCCAGGTCGTTGTAGGGTGCGCTGATCGTGCTGGCAGCGGTGCCGGCCGGCACGCCGGGGCTATCCGGGGCGCCGAGGGTGAGCGCACCGGAGCCCGCCTTGACCAGCAGGCCATCGGCGTGCCCGTGGTAGCAGCCGTCGAACTTGACGATCTTGTCGCGGCCGGTGAAGCCACGGGCAAGTCGCAGCGCGCTCATCGTGGCCTCGGTGCCCGAGTTGACGAAGCGCACCCGCTCGATCGAGGGAAAAGCCCGGATGACCATCCGGGCGAGCGTCGTTTCGAGCGCGGTGGGCGCGCCGTAGCTCGTTCCGCGTTCGACCGCGGACTGGAGCGCGGCGACGATGCGCGGATGGGCGTGTCCGAGGATCAACGGTCCCCAGGAGGCAACGTAGTCGACGAACGCGTTGCCGTCGACGTCGACGACGTGCGAGCCGGCGGCCCGGCTGATAAACAGCGGGTAGTCGCCAACCGCGCGGAAGGCGCGCACCGGACTGTCGACGCCGCCCGGCAGGTACTGTCGCGCCTCGGCAAAGAGCGCGCGCGAACGATCGGTCTGCACGGTTATCCCTCCCTGAGCCAGCGGGCGACGTCGCGGGCGAAGTAGCTGATGATGATGTCGGCACCGGCGCGCTTGATCGCGGTGAGCGCCTCCAGCGCCGCCTGGCGCTCGTTCAGCCAGCCGTTGGCGGCAGCGGCTTTGATCATGCTGTACTCGCCGCTGACGTTGTAGGCGGCGATTGGCTGGGTGAATCGGTCGCGCGCCTGGCGGATCACGTCCAGGTAGAGCAGCGCCGGCTTCACCATGACGATGTCGGCGCCCTCGGCCAGGTCGAGCGCGATCTCCTCCATCGCTTCCCGCGCGTTGGCGGGGTCCATCTGGTAGCCCCGGCGGTCGCCGAACTGCGGGGCGGAGTCGGCGGCCTCGCGGAAGGGACCGTAGAAGGCCGACGCGTACTTAGCCGAGTAGGCCATGATCGGCGTCTCGGCGTGGCCGTGCGCGTCGAGCGCCTGGCGAATCGCGCCAACGCGACCATCCATCATGTCCGAGGGCGCGACGACGTCGGCACCGGCCCGGACCTGGCTGAGCGCGGTGCGCGCGAGCACGGGCAGGGTTTCGTCGTTGTCCACGCCGCCGTTCCGAATCACCCCGCAGTGACCGTGGCTGGTGTATTCGCAGAGGCAGAGGTCGGCGATGACGATGAGGCCCGGCGCCGCGGTCTTGATCGCGCGGATCGCCTGCTGGACGATGCCGTCGTCGTCGAACGCCTCGGATCCCACGTCATCTTTGGACGCGGGAAGCCCGAAGAGGAGCATCGCGGGAATTCCGTCGCCGGCGACCGCTGCCGCCTCTTCGGCCAGCGCGTCGATCGAGAGGTGGCAGACGCCAGGCATCGAGGGAATTTCCGCGCGGATACCCCTGCCGTGGCAGACGAACGCGGGGTAAACGAAGTCGGCGACGTCCAGGGTTGTCTCGCGAATCATGCGCCGCAAGGGCTCGCGCCCGCGCAGTCGCCGCGGCCGCCGAGTCGGGAAGGCGCCCGGCGGGGCCGGCAGATCGATCTTCAAGGTCATCGGTGTGCTCCTTGCTCCAATGCCGCGACCAGGCCCGGGATGCTGTGCTCGTCGGCCTCGATCTGGACCGTGAGGCCCAGCTCTCGCGCGGTCTGACTGGTGATGGGACCGATGCTGGCGAGGGTGACGCGGCTGAGAAGCTGCTGAGCGCGCTCGCCCAGCAGGCTGACGAGATTCTTCACCGTCGAGGAGCTGGTCAAGGTGGCCACGTCGACCTCTCCCGCTTCGAAGAGGCGCCGCGCGAGGTCGGCATCGCCGGCCGGGCGGGTCTGGTAAACCGCGACGTCGTCGACCAGCGCGCCCAGGCTGGCCAGTCCCGTGGCCAGCACCTCGCGAACGTCCTGCGCTCGTGGCAGGAGCACCCGCTGTCCGGCCAGGTCGAGCTGCTTCATCCCTTCGACGATCGCCTCGGCCACGTACGTGGAGGGACTGAAATCGACGCGCAGGTGCCACGCGGCGAGCGCCGCGGCCGTGGCTGGCCCGATCGCCCCCAGCCGCACGCCCTTCAAAGTCCGCACATCCAGCCCGCGGTGTTCGAGCCGCTCGAAAAAGCAGCGCACGCCGTTGGCACTGGTGAAGATGGCCCAGGCGTAGCGGTCGAGCTCGTCGATGGCGTGGTCGACCGGTCCCCAATCGGCCGGTGGCTCGATGCGGATGGTCGGCAGCTCGACCGGGATGGCGCCGCGCTCGGCCAGCAGCGCCGCGAGGGTGCCGGCCTGCTCGCGCGTGCGGGTGATCAGGATGCGCTTGCCGAACAGTGGCCGGTTGTCGTACCAGGCGAGGCGGTCGCGCAGCGCGGCGACGTCGCCGACGACGATCGTCGCGGGCGATCCGAGCTTCGCGGCGCGCGCCCGTTCGGCGACGTCGGCCAGCGTTGCCAGCACGGTACGCTGGCTTGGCCTGGTCCCCCGTTCGATGACCGCGACGGGCGTCGTGGGCGGACGCCCGTGGGCGGTCAGCTCGCGAGCGATCTCCTCGAGATTGCCCAGTCCCATCAGGATGACCAGGGTGCCCGCGCCAGCCGCGAGCTGCTGCCAGTCGAGCCGCGATTCGGGCTTCTCGGGGTCTTCGTGGCCGGTCACGACGGTGAACGACGAGGCGAAATCGCGGTGAGTCAGAGGGATCCCGGCATACGCCGGCACGGCCACGGCGGAGGTGACGCCCGGCACGACCTCGAAGGAAATGCCAGCCGCGGCCAGGGCCTCCGCTTCTTCCCCACCGCGGCCGAAGACGAATGGGTCACCGCCTTTCAGGCGAACCACGGTCTTCCCGGCACCGGCGCGGTCCACGAGGATGCGATTGATATCCTCCTGGCGGAGCAACTGGTGGTCGGCTTCTTTGCCCACGAAAAGGCACTCGGCGCGGGCCGGTGCGAGGGCGAGCAGCGCCGGGTCGATCAGACGATCGTAGACGACGACCTCGGCGCGCTCGAGGCAGGCTTTGCCGCGCAAAGTCAGCAGGCCGGGATCGCCCGGTCCGCTGCCGACCAGGTAGACTCGGCCAGCGAGCACGTCAGCCACTGGCCACCTCGCCCAGTAACGCCGCGGCGCCTCCCGCGACGAGTCGGTCCCAGAGCGCGCGCCCCAGCGCTTCCGGCGCGGCGGCCAGACCGTCGATGCTTCGGCGGACGATCCGCGCGCCATCTTCGGTCGCTACCAGCGCTTCGAGGTGGAGGACGGGGCCGGCGAGCCGGGCGTACGCCGCGACGGGCACTTTGCAGCCGCCGCCAAAGGCGCGCAACACCGCGCGCTCGGCCAGCGCCTGGACGCGGACGGCGGGATCGTCCAGCCGGGAGACGGCGTCGACCGCCTCGGCATCGGACTGACGGACCTGCACCGCGAGGATGCCCTGGCCGGCGTCGGGCAAACAGAGCTCGGTGGGAAGATAGTCGGCAATCTCGCCGGCGCGGCCCAGCCGCTCCAGTCCAGCCGCAGCCAGAACGATCGCGTCGTAGTCGCCCTGGGCTAGCTTGCGCAGACGGGTATCGACGTTGCCCCGGAGATTGTCCAGGTAGCGGAGGTCCGGCCGCTTCGCCCGCAACTGGGCGCGGCGACGGACGCTGCTGGTGCCGACGCGGGCGCCCGGCGGCAGGTCGACAAAGCGCGTGCCATCGCGCGACACCAGCGCGTCGCGTGGATCGGCGCGCTCGGGAAACGCGGCGAGAACCAGTCCGGGCGTCTCGTCGGGCGGAACGTCCTTCAGGCTGTGGACGGCGATGTCGATCGCGCCGTCGAGCAGCAGGCGATCGATCTCTTTGACGAAGACGCCAGTGCTGCCGAACTGGCTCAAGGGCACGTCGACGACGCGATCGCCAAGCGTTTTGACCGTCTGGACCACGAATTCGTGCATGGGGAGCAACCGCTGCAGCGCGGCGATGACCCCGTTCGTCTGAATCAGGGCGAGCGCGCTGCCGCGGGTACCGACGATGAGCTGGCGGATGCGCACCTCCCGGGTGACCGATGAATCGCTCTCATTATAGACCCTGGTGAGGATTTCGGGAGTCGGGACGTCCGCCGGGCGATCCTCAAAACCGCTCAACGGGCGCCCCGACTCCCGAAATCCTCACCAGGGCATCATCCAGGGAGGTCTTCGGGAATGGGCTGGAGAACATTGGCCC
>DATLRG010000129.1:0-4482 GCA_035534795.1 Chloroflexota bacterium | reverse complement strand
TCTGGGCGCTCGTCCCGTCTACGAGATCGTGTCGACCACCGGGCCCGGCCACGCGCCCCACTTCGTCGTCCGGGTGCTCCTCGACGACCGCGTTCTCGGCACCGGTGAAGGTGACAAGAAGCAGGAAGCCGAGCAGATCGCAGCGCGCCAGGCCCTGCAGAACTGGCAGCCGCCGCCCAGCGCCGACGGCTGACGCGCCGTGTACCTGAAGTCGCTCACCCTCCACGGATTCAAGACCTTCGCTCAGCGGACCCAGCTCAGCTTCGAGCCGGGGATCACCGCGATCGTCGGACCAAACGGCAGCGGCAAGAGCAACTGCGCCGACGCGCTCCGGTGGGTCCTGGGAGAGCAGAGTCTGCGATCGCTCCGCGGCCGCCGGACGGAGGACGTCCTGTTCGCCGGGGGTTCTGGCCGCCCTCCATCCGGCATGGCCGAGGTGACGCTCACCTTCGACAATTCGCGGCGCTGGCTCGACATACCCTACAGCGAGGTCACGATCGCCCGGCGCGCTTACCGCTCCGGCGAGAACGAGTACTACCTCAACCGCGACCGGGTCCGCCTCCGCGACGTCGCCGACCTCCTCGGCCGCATCAGCCTCAGCGCCGATGGCTTCGCCATCGTCGGGCAAGGGACTGTCGATGCGGCGCTGAGCCTGCGTCCGGAGGACCGCCGCGCCTTGATCGAGCAAGCCGCCGCCATCGGGCACCTCTACGTCCGGCTCGACGACGCCCGGGGACGATTGACCCAGTCGCAGCACAACCTCCAGCGTGTCTCCGATCTGATCGCCGAGATTTCCCCACGCCTGCGCGTCCTCGAGCGACAGGCGCGCCAGGCAAAAGAGCGCCAGGCCGTTCGGGCTGAGTTCTTCCGCGGCCTGATTCGCTGGTACGGCCATCTCTGGTCGCTGCCGCGCGGCCGTCACGACCAGGCGCTGCGCGACGCCCAGTCCGCGCGGGCGAACGCCCAGTCGGCGGCCCAGGCCCTGGCGCACGCCGAGGCGCAGCTCAGGGCCGCCCGGACGCTGCGCACCCGGGTCGATCGTGACGCCAAAGAAGCGACTGAAGAACTGGACAGGCGTCGATCAGCGCGGTCTACCCTCGACCACGCCGCGGCGATGGACCGCGAGCGCCGCGAGAGCCTTCGACAACGCCTCGAAGAATACCAGACATTCGCCAACCAGCAAAAGAACGAAGTCGAACGCGAGCGGTCCCTGGTCGGAGACCTCACCGCCGAGCGGTCCGCGCTGGTCGCTCAGGTGCGCCAAGCCGACGCCGAGCTGGCCGCCGCCGAGGAAGCCGCGGCGACCTGGCGGAGTCATCGCGCCGCGCTAGAGCGGGCGTTGCAGGAGGCTCACCGGGGCCACACCCACGCCGAGTCTCAGCGTGCCGCCGCGGTCGCTCGTCGGCGGGCGACCCTTGACCGACTGGACCAGATCGAGCCTAGCCTCACCGAGGCGGCCGCGCGCATCGATGGGCTGGAGGCCATCCTCGCCACGGCCGGCCACCGCGTGGACGAGTGCCGATCGAGCCTCGCCGAGCTCCGTCAAGAGGGAGAGAGGCTGGCGACCGAACGGCGTGCCGCGGCCGATCGACTCCAACGGTGCCAGGGCGAGCTGGACGGCGAGGCGGCGCGGTTAGCGGCGGTCGATCGCGAGTTGCACGCCCTGCGCGCCCGCTGCGATGCTCTGCAGCACGTCGAGGAGGCGGGCACCGGCTACTTCTCGGGCGTGCGCGCGGTCCTGCAGGCCGCCAATGGCCACGGAACAGTTCATCTCAACGGCATCGTCGGCGTCGTGGCCAAGCTGGTCGAGGTTTCGTCGGACGTCGAGCTGGCGATCGAGACCGCTCTGGGCAGCCACCTCCAGGACGTCGTCGTCACGCGCTGGGCCGACGCGGAAGCCGCGATCGCCCACTTGAAAAAGAGTGGGGCCGGTCGCGCGACGTTCCTGCCTCTCGACACGCTGCGGCCAAACCGACCCTCGGTCGCGCCGTCAGGACCGGGCTTGCTCGGCGTCGCTTCATCCCTCGTGCGCGTCGAGGCGCGATTTCGCGTCGTCGGCGAGTTTCTGCTCGGGCAGACCCTCGTCGTCGAAGATCTCGCGGTTGCGCGCCGTATCCTGAGCGACTGTCCTCCGATCTGGCAAATTGTCACTCTCGAAGGTGAGCTGACTCGGTCCTCCGGCACCGTCACCGGCGGAACGCCAGGCCCATCACGCGGCACGCTGGCGAGACATCGCGAGCTCCGCGACGGACGGGAGGCCATCGCCGGGCGGGAGCGTGAGCGCGACGGAATCGTCGCGGCGCTCAGCAGCAGCCGGCTCGCCGCGAGCGACGCCTCGGCTCGGGTCGCGGGCCTGGTCAAGGAGGAGCGCGCGCTGGAAGACCGCGTTCGGCACGCCACCGCCGACCTCGTCGAGGCCCAGCAACGCCACGACCAGGCCTCGCACGCGCTGACGACGAAGCGAGACGAGCGGCAGCGTTTCGTACAGCAGCAATGCACGGCGCGCGAAGCCCTGGCCGACCTCGACCAGGCGCTCGCCCAGACCGAGCGGGACAGCTCGGCCGCCGCCCAGCGTCTCGAGGCCGTGCAGCAGGAATGGGCGGCGCTCGAACAGGAAGCCGGGGAGAGTAGCGGGTCGATCGCAGCCAGCCGCTCGGCCTGTGATACGCTCCACGAACGTCTCAAGGCCGCGGAAACCGCGCTAGCGCACGCGGAAGCGCGCTGTCGGCACCTCGAATCGCGGATCGACGCGCAGGTGAAGCGCGCCGACGAGATCTCGTCGGCTCTTCAAAAGCTCGATCTCGGCGTGGAAACGCGCCTCGTCGAGGCCAGGACGCACGCCAGCGCGATCGCGCTGGCCGAAGCCCGGCTGGCGACTGTCCAGGAGGCTCGCCAGACAGCCGAGAGCCACGAACGGACCGCCGAGGCCGATCACCTTCAAGCGCAAGCCGCCGAGCGTGAAGCCGCGGAGCGGCTGCGCGATTCCGAGCGACGCGTCGAGCTGGCGAACGCCGAGATCGACGGCATCCGACAGCAAGTCTTGCTCGACATCGGTCCGCTGGACGACGACGCACCGCGGGGCGACGTGCTGAGCGCCAACTTGCCCGACGGTGTGACGCTGTCCAGCCCGATCGCTGCGCTCGCGGAGCCGGAACGCTGGCGCAGCCGACTCGACTCGCTGCGATCGCGTTTACGCACCATGCCGGTCAGCCTCGACGCGGTGACCGAGTATGAAGCGACCCGGGAGCGGTCGGACTATCTCACCGCCCAGACGGCGGACCTGGGGCGCACGACCGCGACGCTGCGCGACGCGATCGAGGAGACCCGTTCCTCGATGAAGTCCCGCTTCGACCAGACCTTCGCGAACGTCGCCGCCGGGTTTTCTCGACGCTTCGTCGAGCTCTTCGGAGGTGGGTCCGCGCGCCTGGTCGTGGCGGGCGACGACGACGGCGCGGGGATCGAGGTCATCGCCCAGCCGCCGGGCAAGCGCGCGGAGAGCCTCGCGATGCTGTCGGGCGGCGAACGCGCGCTGACCGCCGCGGCGCTGCTCTTCGCCTTGATCGAAGCGAACCCGCCCCCCTTTTGCGCCCTCGACGAGATCGACGCGGCGCTGGACGAGTCCAACGTCGGGCGCTTCTGCTCGGCTCTCCGGTCGCTGAGCGCGCGGACTCAGTTCATCGTCATCACCCACAATCGGCGGACCATGGAAGCCGCCTCGACGATTTACGGCCTGGCCGTCGAGAACCGCTGCGAGAGCCGGGTCCTCGCCATGCGGCTGCCGACCGCGTGAAGCCAGCACCCTGCCACCTGGCATAAGAAGTGCGACAGAAGCCATTGTCCTAACATAATAACGCCGTCCACCCGCCGACCGTGTGCTATAATCGTGCCGCTTCTACCTCTGCGCTGGGGTTCCAATGGCCGATTTCGCCCACCTACACGTTCACAGCGAGTACTCCCTTCTCGACGGTGTCGGGCAGCTCGATCGCATCGTCGCACGCGCGCAAGAGCTCGGCATGGATTCCCTCGCGCTGACCGACCACGGGGTGCTCTATGGAGCGATCGACTTTTACACGGCCGCCACCTCCGCCGGAGTGAAGCCAATCGTCGGCTGTGAAGTCTACGTCGCGCCCGAGAAGCGGACGGATCGTCGCGGCAAGTCCGATGGAAACGCCCAACACCTGGTTTTGCTGGCCCAGAACGACACCGGCTACCGAAACCTGATCCAGCTCGTCACGCGCGCTCACCTCGAAGGCTTCTACTATAAGCCACGCGTCGACAAGGAACTCCTGAGCCAGTATCACGATGGCCTGATCTGCCTCAGCGCGTGCATTTCTGGCGAAGTCCCTCGACTGGTCCACGCCGGCGACCGAGACGGTGCGCGCAAAGCGGCAACCTGGTACCGGGACGTCTTCGGCAAGGACAACTACTACATCGAGGTCCAACGCCACGCTGGCCTGGAGTGGCTCGACGACGTCAACCGTG
>DATLRG010000128.1:0-5752 GCA_035534795.1 Chloroflexota bacterium | reverse complement strand
CATGCAGCTTTCACGGTGGACTGACGTTAGAGTTGCGAACAAGACCTGTATTGGGCGGCGCTGCGCGCCGCCCAATACAGGTCTTGTTCGCCTTTCTTAGCTCGTCCAGGGTGAGGACACGATTGATCTGCCTGGCGTGCTGCGCACGCCAGGCAGAACAATCGTGTCCTCACCCTGGCTTGGCTCATCGTCGTCCGTCGTATTCTACACCGAGCTGGCGCGATAGCGTGTTACAATCTGGGTTCATGAAGACGACACGACCCGGGTCCACGACGACCACGTCACCAGAATCACCCGGCCAGCCTACCCGTGACTTCACCGTCGCCACGTTCGTCGTGTCGCAGGAGCGGGTGCTCCTGCTCTGGCACCGGAAGCTGCAGAAGTGGCTCCCGCCCGGTGGGCACGTCGAGGCAAACGAGCTGCCCGACAACGCGGCGATTCGAGAAGTCCGCGAGGAAACCGGCCTCGCGGTCGAGCTCCTCGGAGAGCGCGGGGTGCCGATTGCCGTGCCGCGACAACTGATTCGGCCGGCCGGCATCCAGCTCGAGGACATCGCGCCCGGGCATCAGCACATCGACCTGATTTACTTTGCCCGGCCGGCCGATCCGTCGAGCGCCCAGGCCGTCGGAAATCACGAAAGTGAAGCGGTGGGCTGGTTTACTCTCGCCGAGATGCCCCAGCGTGGCGTCCTCGTCGAGATCCAGTTATGGGCAGAACGAGCGGTTCAGGCGGTGCGCGCGGAGAGCTCACGGACAAGCCGACCGAGCGCCCGGTAATCTTCTTCCTGGAGAGCGAGCGGGCGATGCAGCATCGCCTGGTCGCCGGGATGGTAAAGTGGCACGAGTGTCCGCTCCCGCCACGGTGTTGCCTGGCCAACGTGACCGTGGAGAGTCAACCCGTGGGGCGCGACGCGATCGACCGCCATCAGGGCGGTGCGTCCGAGTGTCGCGACGATCGGGGCGCGCACCAGGTCCAATTGCGCGCCCAGGTGGCGCGCGCAGTTGGCCAGCTCCCCGAGCGCCGGTGCGCGGTTGCGGCCGGACGCATCACGAGGGTTACAGAGGACCGCGTTGGTGATGAAAACGTCGCTTCGGGACAGGCCGGCGCAGGCCAACAGGCGTTCAAAGTTCCTTCCCGAACGGTCCTGGCTGAGGGGAACGCCGGTTCGCTCGGCACCGAACCGCCCCGGTGCCTCGGCGATGAAGAGCACGACGGCGTCGAGTGGTCCATTCAGATCGCCCAAAACGCGGCGCCTACCCTCCATCGACGGACAGAGGCGGCAGGCGACCACGCGCTCGACCAGGCCGGCAAAAGCACTGCAGCGCGTCGCGCCAGGGAGCCCGCTGCGAGCGTCCGTTGTCGTCATAACGTCATTGTATCGCATAACGCGGTGATAGATCCATCGAGCATCGTCGGTATGGTCGCGCCGGCGTGGGTCCTGGTGGTGTTGATCGGCGCCTTCTGGACGGGCGCGGCGGCGGTCCTGAAGCCACCACGTGGCGATCAGTTCGCGAGAATTCTGATCGTAGCGATCATCGGCGCGACGATCGGCCAGCTCGCGGGCTGGCCCCTCAGCCGGCCGACGCTGCAGCTCGGGGACGTTCACCTTCTCGCCGTCAGCCTCGGCGCGGTTCTGGCGCTCGGCATTGTTCGCCATTTCTCGCCGTGATACAATCGAACTGATGTGACCCTCACGCTGACCCCATTCTGTATCCCGGGAGGGCCCGGTCTGGATGCTCCAATGGCTCGCGGCAATCCGTGACGTTGCGATTATTGTCGTCGCGATCTTAGACGTCGTCTTGCTGGGGATCCTCATCGTGATCTCGTACGTCATCTTGAAGCTGGTCCTGACGCTGCGCGCGGAGGTCATGCCCGTGCTCGGGGCGGTCAAGAAGACGACGACCACCGTGGAGGGGACCACCGACTTTATCTCGACCACCGTCGCCCGACCGCTCATCCGACTGGTCGCGCTGGTTTTTGCGGTGACGCGCTTCTTCCAGGCGCTGTTTGGCCGGAGCGAATCACGAGGAGAGTCATGAAACGCGAAGAAACAGGCGGAGTGAACTGGGCGCTGATCGTGGCCGGCGGGATCGTTCTCGTTGCCGCCGCGGCCGTGGCGATCCAGTTCGTACCCGAGTTGGCGCCGGTCCGTCGCTCTGCGCACGAGGCTGAGGATCTCGCCAAGCACCTGCCCGACCGCACGCGAGGCGCGCTCCAGGGCCTGCGCGCGCGCCTCGACCGGGCGCGCGCCGCGTTCCAAAAGGCGAAGATCGAGAGTGAGCGGGCGCTGACCGCCCAATTCGAAGAGGCCAAGCAGCGTGGCTCGGTCCCACCGACCTAGAGGTTTGCATGTGCGGCTCCTCCGGCGGTCAGGCGCCCGTGGCAGGGGCGAAGACCGTCGAACGCCTGCTGGAAGAATACGCGACAACGCACCGACCCGAGATCCGTGAGGAGCTGGTCGTCCTCCACCTCGGACTGGTGTCCAGACTCGCGCGCCAGCTCGCCGGGCGCAGCCCGATCCTCGACGACCTGATCCAGGTCGGCTACATCGGCCTGATGAAAGCGATCGAACGCTTTGAGCTCGGCCGCAACGTCGCCTTCACCGCCTATGCGGTGCCGACGATCGCCGGCGAGATGAAGCGCTACCTTCGGGACAAGGGCCCGATCATCCACATTCCCCGGCAAATTCAGGAGCAGCGCCAGGACGTCGAGCGCGCGGTGGACCAGCTCACCCAGAAGCTGCATCGACCGCCCACCGACGCGGAGGTGGCCGGCGATCTCGGCTGGGATCCCCAGCGAGTGATCGACACCCGGGCCAGCGAGCTAGCACATCCGGTGTCGCTGGATCAGTTAGTGATCGTGACAACGACGGACGAGTCGTCGACCGTCCAGCTCGGCGAAGCGATTCCCTTCCCTGACGACGACCTCCAGCGCTCGGAGGACCGCGTGATTCTGGGTCGATCGATCGACAACCTGTCGCCGCGCCAGAGGGCCATCCTCTATCTTTTGTTCTACGAAGATCTGTCCCAGGCCGAAATTGGCGAACGCCTCAGCATCTCGCAGATGCAGGTGAGTCGGTTGGCCCGCGCCGCGCTGGAGCGGTTGCGGGCCGAACTGGTTCGGGACGCGACGACGCAATGACGTGGCGACGCACCGCTTCGACGGACGTTCGGACCACGCCGGACACGAAAAGCCGCGAGGGACGTCTGGGCCACGAAGATCACGAACCGCCACGAAAAGATCGCGAAAAGTGTGCGGCACGTCGTGCGACCGTTTTCGCGCTTTGTCTATCCCAGCCCAGAGGATCTCATCGCCGTTTGCGCTGACCTTGAGCACGCGATCGAGGCTCCCTCACCCTCGCCCTCTCCCAGCCGCGGGGGAGGGAAGACGCGCCGGCTGCGCGGATTGTCCCCGTCATCGCTCGCCGAGGTGCCCCGCCGGCGCATGCCCCAGTTGCACGACCAGGCCGCCGACCCGGGCGATCTCGTTCGCGACCGCCGCGGCGGGCAGAGCCTCGGTGTTGACGAAGAGCAAAATGTCGCCAGGGACGACGTGTCGCTCGTATTCGCGAATCGCCTCGCCGGGAATGCCGAGCGGGCCCAGAACGTCGGTCAGCGGGCGCGGCAGGACCTCGAAGCGGATCGAACCGGGATCGACGCCCGCGAGGACCAGCGCGTCGGCGACCTGCTGAGCGTCGCTGCGCTGGTGGAAGATGCCGCCGACGGAAATCATCGGTTTCTCCCTTCGCAAAACTCCGGTCGATCCTCGCACGGCCTGTGCCAGATGGCGCGGCGATGCGCGTTCACAAACTGTTCAGCAAAGCCGCCTCACGGTTTATACGTCGTTCACGCTGGGTGCGGCATCATACTGCTGTCGGAGCGGTGCGGTCACGTCAAGGGCGACGGACTCGTACCGCCGACGATCGGACACTATCCCCCCTTTTCTCATTCGGCCGCCGGGGTTCCAGCCGCCCCGGCGGCCAAGTGGGCAGACAGCGCCAGATTCGTGACCACAAAGCGGCGAACGAGAGTCCGCCGCTTCTTCGTGTCCGCGAACCCTGCTCGGACCAAGTCGATGCAAAGCGTCAACCGTCCCTGGATGAACCAGGGAGGTAGGGGAGAATGAGGGTGGGCCAATCTGCCCACCCTCATTCTCCCCTACCTCCCTGGGGAAAACATTAGCGCAGGATCAGGGGGGCATGTCGGAAATAGCTGGTGGAGCATTGACCCTATCGTCCAATGTTCCACCAGCCATTTCCGACATACTTCCCTGCCAAAACACTAGCGGCCCGTGCTGGCGAACCAACTGCCGCCGGATGATGTCACGAAGACAATCGGCGCAATGCAGGGATGCGGAAGGGAAACCTGCGTCTCTATTTCGCCGTTCCCGGTCGTCGTGGCCGGGAAGGTTCCGGTGCTCACGTTGACGATGGTCGCAGTATTGGCATCGCCGATGCTGAGACAACTGACGATGGCCTTGAAATCTGGAAGAGGATTTGTCCCTGCCGTCAGTCCCGCCGCCAGCACCAATCCTTGGACGTGGACTACCAAGCGACCGTCGGCTCCAAGCTCGCCGTTACCCTCGGCGATCCTCCAGGGCAGGCCACCACCATTGATGCCGCGGATCGGATTGGCCGTGCCGACGAACGGGCCAGTCACCGGCGCCATCGTGCTGAACTCCAGAACGTTGGTTCCCTGACCTGACGCTATTGGTGCCTGGGCAGCGACGCCGACCGCCAAACCAATGGCCAAAACCACCGCGACAAGCTGCAGCTTGAGCGTCTTCACGGACCGACCTCCTTGCTCTTAATGAGAAAGGAGTATACGTCTGCCGCCCAGTCCATGCAAAGGGCGGACGGACCTCGAAATCATCCGCCAACTTGACGGCGCTGTGCGGCACGCCGGCACGCCCTACTCCTTGACGACCGCGATCATCTGCAGCCATCTTTCATTGCAGCACCTGAATAAGTCGAGCACAGTGACGGTGCCTCGCACCGGGGAACGCTGCGACTGGGCACCGTGCAATCCATTCTCGATCAGGCGGCCCTTTCCGCCGACGATCTGCGGCACCTGTTGTGAGGGAGTGACGATGAATGAACGCGAAGACACGATCATCCTGCACCCCGATCTCGACGTAGGAGGCTACGCCGTGACCGAGCCGGCCTTGCCGGGCGTCGTCACCGAGGGCGATACCCTCGAAGAAGCCATCGCGATGGCGAAGGATGCCATCGCCTGCCACGTCGCAGCGCTCAGGGCGACCGGCCGACCGGTGTGGGTTCACTGCGTGAAACCTCTCCGGGAAGCTGGGAGCTTCGTTGGCCCAAACAGAACCCGGTGAGCGGCACGTGGAAGACAGGTTTGACGCGTCCATCGCGTGAAGTCATAAATAAAGCCGTGCGGACGCGGTTGGGCAGGGGCCGTCGGGCCACAACGTGTGTCATGCCATGGACTCATCGAAGAAGGCCCACAGAACCAGTGAGGATTTGGAGGCCGTGGAAGACAACGGGGAAAGAGGAGCGCGTGCCGATCGGGCAATACCTCCGCGGCCTTGGCCTGGTCGTCACGATTCACAGTGGTGGGCCAGTCACCGGAGATAACGTGCGCAAGCACGACCTAGAACGTCGGTCAAGAATTAGGCGACCTTGGATTGATCGGACAAGCGAGCGATGACGTGCAGGTTGTGAACGACCGCGGCGCGCCGCAGGTCAAAGAGATTCTTGCGGACACCCCGGTAACGGGCCCGGTCTCCCTGC
>DATLRG010000127.1:0-8317 GCA_035534795.1 Chloroflexota bacterium | reverse complement strand
CCTCACCGTGGCTTTACTTTAGGGCCGGGCAACGGCCCCTGGCAGCATATCCTACCCAATTCGAGCGCACGGGAAAAGGGGGCGGGACCCGGACTTGCCGCGAGCGACGTCTCGACCGAAGAGGTAGCCATGCAGATTCCCTTGGCGCGCTGGACGTGCGTTGGCGCGCGGCCCAGTATCCCACCGAGGCTATCCTCGGCGTCGCGTTCAACCCCGTGCGCTGCATCCTGAACGAGGTGGGACGGATCGCCGGCCTGAACTACGTGGTCCAGGTCGTCCTGGATGGCCGAGGTGGGGTCGTTCGGGTGATCGCCGGAGATCCGATCGCGGCAGATCGAGCCAGCACGACCACCTCCTTCCAGGTGTACGCCGTCGACGTTCCGACACGCGCGGACATCGTCGTCGCCGACGCGCGACTCGACGACGCGGACCTGTTCCAGGCGGCAAAGGCCCTCTACGCCGCCAGCCTAGCCGTCCGTCCGCGAGGCACGGTGGTGCTTGTCGCCGCGTGCCCCGAAGGCGTCGGGCCGACCCATCCGCTGGC
Source organism: Chloroflexota bacterium (assembly GCA_035534795.1). Lineage (GTDB taxonomy): Bacteria > Chloroflexota > UBA6077 > FW602-bin22 > CADDYW01 > JAJPKB01. Next base: position 7,773 of record DATLRG010000127.1, on the reverse strand, counting down.
GCGGTGGTACGGCATCAAACCAATCCGGGACATCGAGGCCGACGTGTCTCTCGAAAAGATCGCCGACGTCGTCGCGGCGTCGTTCCTGGCAATGGTCAGCCGTGCGCTTCAGGAGCGCGGCGCGTGCTATCTCGTCAGTCGCCATTTCTCCGCCGCGGAAGCTTCCTGCCTGGGATTCCACCTGGCCAGCACACCCCGCGAGGCGCTCGACCAGGCGCGCCAGGACGTTGGCAACGAGGCGAGCGTTCTGGTCCTCCGACAGGCCACCGCTGTCTTTCCGCGAATTTGAACCCTTCCACATTGCGCCACACGGTCGCCGTTCGGTACAATGCACTGAAGTTATTCCGCGAGAGGAAAGGACGCGGCCAGCATGGCTCGACGCCGGGCGATCGCCGAGAGTCTAGCGCCACCGGAGGCGATGCCAACACTCAAGGACATCGATCCCTCCGAGAGGCCGCGGGAGCGCCTCCTGGATCGCGGTCCCGGCGCGCTCTCCAGCGCCGAGTTGCTGGCGATTATTTTGCGCACGGGCGTGTCCGGCCTGATGGTGACCGATCTCGCGCGCAATCTTCTCCGAGACTACGCGGGACTCAGCGGCCTGGCACGGGCATCGCCGCAGGAGATCGCCCTGCGCCACGGGCTCGGGCCGGCCAAGGCGGCGCAGCTCAAGGCGGCGCTCGAGATTGGCCGTCGGCTCGTGCTCGAAGAGACCGCGGTCAAAGACAAGGTATCCACGCCGGGCGATCTCGTCAAGCTCGTCGAGTTGGAGATGAGCGTGCTCGAGCAGGAACAGCTCAGAGTCTTCATGCTGGATACGAAGAACCGCGTGATCGGGGTCCGCACGTTGTACACCGGCAGCCTGAATCAATCGACCGTCCGCGTCGCCGAGGTCTTCAAAGCAGCGATCCGGGAGAACTGCGCGTCGATCGCCCTCGCCCACAATCATCCGTCCGGCGATCCGACGCCGTCGCCAGAGGACGTGCGCGTGACCCAGGTGATCGTCGAGGCGGGGAAGCTACTCGACGTCGAGGTGATCGACCACGTGATCATCGGCCGCGGCCGGCCATCCTTCGTCAGCCTGCGCGAGCGCGGCCTGGGATTCCGAGCGTGAGGGAGATCCAGTGAAGTATTGTCCAAAGTGCGCCACCGAATTGACGACGCGGCCGGAGGGCGGCCGCGACCGCGTCGCCTGCCCTTCCTGCAGCTACGTGTTCTTCGGGGATTTCAGCATCGGCGTGGGCGGCGTGGTGATCCGCGACGGCAAAGCGTTGCTGATTCGCCGCGGCCAGGAGCCGCGGCGCGGCTGGTGGCAGATCCCGGGGGGTTACTGCGAGCACGACGAATCAATTCACGATGCAGTGGTGCGCGAAGTCTACGAGGAAGCCGGGATCCGCGCGCGCGTCGACAACGTGCTCGGGTTGCGTCACTCGCTGGGGGCGCCTAGCGCGAACGTCTACGTCATCTTCCGCCTAACCCCCTTGGAGGGCGAACCGCACGCCGACGGAGAGGAGATCACCGGCGCGGGCTTTTTCACGCTGGGCGACATTGCCGAGATGGACAAAGTGCAGGGCCTCTCGCAATGGGCCATCAACTCAGCCCTCTCGCACTCCAAGGGCTTCACGCAAGTCGGCGAGCCGGCGGATCTCGCGCGTGCGGGCTACACGCTGTTTGGTCTCACGTCCTGACGCATCGGCACGCCCCGCCCGGCCAGGTACTCCTTCGCCTGGCGGACTCGATACTCGCCGTAATGAAAGATCGACGCCACGAGCACGGCGTCGGCCTTGCCGACCGTCAGCGCATCGTAGAGGTGGTCCAGTCGACCGGCGCCGCCGGAGGCAATCACGGGTATCGACACCGCCCCAGAGACCGCGGCGGTCAGCTCCAAATCGTATCCCGCGCGGGTGCCATCGGCATCCATCGACGTGAGCAGAATCTCCCCGGCGCCCAGCATCGCCGCCTGTTTGGCCCAGTCCACCGCGTCCACGCCGATTGGCCGGCGCCCGCCGTGCGTGTAGACCATCCAGTGAGCTTCGGCCGAATCACGCACGCGTCGCGCGTCGATGGCGACGACGATACACTGGCTGCCGAACTGCTCCGCGGCCTGCTGCACCAATGCTGGATTGGTGACCGCCGCCGTGTTCATCGCCACCTTGTCGGCCCCCGCTTTGAGCATGCGCCGCACGTCCTCGACGCTGCGGATGCCGCCGCCGACGGTCAGAGGGATGAAGACCTGATCGGCAGTGCGCTGAACGACGTCGACCATCGTCTCCCGGTGATCCGCGCTGGCGGTGATGTCCAAGAAGACCAGCTCGTCCGCTCCCTCGGCGTTGTACAACGCCGCCATCTCGACAGGGTCGCCGGCATCGCGCAACTGGACGAACTCGATCCCTTTCACCACGCGCCCGGCGGTCACGTCCAGGCACGGGATGATCCGACGCGTCAGCACAGCTCCTCCGTCAGTCGCTCAGCGCCAGCGCATCGGCCAGCCGAACCGCACCGGTGTACAGCGCGCGTCCGACGATGACGCCTTCGACGCCGACGGCCTGAAGGCGACGCAGATGCTCGACGGTGGCCACCCCGCCCGATGCGATCACCGGCACCGTTACGGCCGCAACGATCTCGGCCGCGGCGGTATAGTTCGGCTCGGTCAAGGTGCCGTCGCGCTCGATATCCGTGTAGATCACCCGCGCCGCGCCGTGCAGAACGGCGTCCTGCGCGAGATCGCGCGCGCGAACCTCGGACTGTTGCTGCCAGCCGCGGGTCATGACGATGCCGTCTCGCGCGTCGATGCCCACGGCGACCTTGCCCGGCCAGCGGGAAGTCAGATTGGCCAGCAGGTCCCGGTTTTCGACCGCCACGGTCCCGATGACCACCCGCGCAGCGCCCAGATCCAACACCGCCTGTACCGCGTCGGCAGACCGCAAGCCACCACTTACCTCGACCGGAATCTCCACCTCCCGAATGACCCCCTCGATCGCCTTCAGATTCCTGGGAGCGCCGTGGTATGCTCCGTCCAGGTCGACAACGTGCAGTAATTGCGCGCCCTCGTTCTGCCAACGGCGGGCCACCTCGGATGGTCGATCGGCAAACACCGTGACTTTCTGATAATCGCCCTGGTACAATCGCACGCAGCGGCCATCTTTGATGTCGATCCCGGGTATGATGAGCATGCTCCGATCACCTTCTGACAGAGTAGCTGGCGTGGCGCCAGCGATCCGCCAGGGCCCGTCACCAGCGTGCAGCCACGAACCGAAGCAGCCCCGTCCGCGCGGATTATACCACGCGCGAGCGATTCGGCGGGAGGTCAGCGACGCATGGCGCCGACCGCGGGACTGATCGCCGAGCTCGGTCAGGCGACCTCACCCAGCCGGGTGCTGACCAGCCCCGAGGACCTCATCGTCTACGGCTACGACGGTACCTGGCTCGAGCGCACGCCGGATGTCGTCGTCTCAGCCGCCAGCACCAACGAAATCGCAGCGGTGCTGCGGGTCGCCCGGCAGCACCACGTGCCGGTAGTCCCCCGTGGCGGCGGCTCCGGCTTGGCTGGCGGGTCGGTGCCGTCCACGGGCGGCATCGTCCTCAACACGACGCTCATGGGGCAGATCGTCGTCATCGACCCGAGGGCGCTCATCGCGGTCGTGCAGCCGGGGGTCGTCAACGCGACGCTGCAGTCTGCCGTGGAGAAAGTTGGACTGTTCTACCCGCCTGATCCCGCCAGTCTGAACCAGTCGACCATCGGGGGAAACGTCGCGACCAGCGCTGGCGGCCCGCGCTGTCTGAAGTACGGCGGCACGAAAGACTACGTCACTGGCCTGCAGGTCGTGCTGCCCTCCGGTGACATCCTGAGCCTCGGCGGGCGCTCGCACCAGCCCGGCCCGGACCAGCATCTCCTACAAACGTTCGTGGGGTCCGAGGGAACGCTCGGAGTCATCGCGGAAGTAACAGTGCGGCTGTTACCCAGGCCGCTGGCCCGCGGCACCGTGATGGCCACCTTCGATCGGTTGGAAAACGCCGGCGGCGCGGTGATGGAGATTCTCAGCGCTGGGGTCGTCCCGCTCGCGCTCGAAATGATGGACCGGGTGACGCTGCGGTGCGTCGAAGAGTACCTGCACGCCGGCTTGCCGATCGAGAGCGACGCGCTGCTGCTGATCGACGTCGACGGCGACGCCGAATCGGTCGCGCGGCAGGTTGCCGTCGTCGCGGACGTCTGCCGAACGGCCGGCGCGTCGATTGTCCGTCCAGCCGAAACGCCGGCCGAAAGCGCTCAGCTCTGGCGGGCACGGCGCTCGACCTCGTCGTCCTTCGGGCGAATCCGCCCGAACAAGCTCGGCGAAGACGTCTCGATTCCCCGGGGAGCGATTCCAGAGATGGTCCGCGCGGTGCAGGAGATTGCCGCGCGCTACGATCTGCTGATCCCGCTCTTCGGCCACATCGGCGACGGCAACCTGCACCCGAACATCCTTTGCGACCTGCGCGACCGAGACGAGATGGCCCGCGTCGCGGAAGCAGCCCGGGCCATCTTCGCGGCGGCGGTCCGTCATGGAGGGACGCTCTCTGGGGAACACGGCATCGGGCTGCTCAAGCGAGACTTCCTGCCCGAGAGCCTCGATCCCGGCGCCGTCGCGCTCATGCGCCGGATCAAGCAGGCAGTGGACCCAGAAGGAATTCTGAACCCGGGCAAGGTACTGCGGTAGCAGCAGGTTTGCCGTGGCCACCGAAACCTGCTATGCTTTCGAGGTACAGCCGGGGGAAGAACGACTGGGATGAGCTGGCTGTGCTGCGCACAGCCAGCTCATCCCAGTCGTTCTTCCCCCGGGCCAACGACGGATGCACTCTCGGGCAATTAGCTCAGCTGGTAGAGCACACGGCTTACATCCGTGCGGTCGGGGGTTCGAATCCCTCATTGCCCACCCGAATCCTTGAAAACCCCCGTCCTCACTGGCTGTTCACCGCGACTCTTACTAGTTGAGGTATGGGGTGATGCAACCAAAGACCGCATGTCTCGAAGACTGTTTCACCGAGTTCTTCCTCTTCAAGCAGGCCGGGGGCTTCTCTCCGAACACCGAGAACGACTATCGAACTACCTTCTCCTTTCCTCCTGGTGCCAGAAGCGCCATAAATCGGTGCCGGAGCTCGCGACGACCGATCTCCGCTCCTTCCCGATCTACCGACGATCGATGACCAACCGTCGTGGCGAGCCCGTCGCCCCCAAGACCGTTCGGAACTCCTGGGCCGCGCTCGCATCGTTCTACCGCTGGCGGGCCGAGGAGCTTGAACAGGTCAATCCGATGAAGGGTGTCCCCAAACCGCAGGTCCAGCCCCCGGTGATTGATCCTCTCGATCGTGAGGAGCTGGCCACACTCCTCAAGGCCTGTGATCAGACCAGGCTCGCGCAGACCGTAGGGCGGCAGCGTTTCGCGATGAAGCGCGACACCGCCCTGCGTGATCGCGCGATCATCATGACGCTCCTGGACACAGGACTGCGGGCGACGGAATGCACCAATCTCCGGGTGAAGGACGTCGAGCTGACCTCGGGGAAGGTCTACGTTCACCTCGGGAAGGGGAGGAAGGATCGCCTGGTGTATCTGGGGAAGGAGAGCCGACGGATTCTCTGGAGGTATCTCAAGACCCGGGGAAGGTTCGGCGAGAATGAACCCCTCTTTCTCTCGCGGCGTGGGGGGAAGGCTCGACCGCGGGCGATTGCAGAAGCTTTTGCATAACCTGGGAGAACGCGCGGGGATTGGCTCGGTCCATCTCCATCAGCTCCGACACACCTTCGCCACGGAGTTTCTGCGCAACGGCGGGAATCTCTTAGCCCTCCAGCGCATGCTGGGACACAGCTCCCTGGACATGGTCAGGAGATACGCGATGATTGTCGATGCGGACCTGGCGCACGCCCAGGAGACGGGGAGTCCCGCGGACAAATGGCGGCTCTGAGCTGCAGGGGCATTGGACTTCTCCTCTCTGAAGTGCATCGCGGATTCGATTGTCGGGAAGGAGGAGATCAGGGAGGTGGACGACCTTCTCGGCTTCGAGCACCTGCGCGCCGACGGGTGGTTCACGCCTTTCCGCGACGTGCATCCATTCCTCGCGCCAGGGGAAGATACAGACGAAGCGGCGAGCGCGCGGGACGACGGCGACGAAGGCCTCGACGATGATGAGGAGCAGGATGAGCAGTAACCGAACCGTGGGGGTGGGTACCGCGCGATTGACGTGAGATCGCGGCGTCGCTCCAATCTCGCGGCGATTGGGTAACTCAAGGGGCGAGGCGACAACCGCTAACCGCGTGCCCGCCGTCGCCAGGGTGTTGGTACTGATCGGCCGTGTCTGTCAAGCGCTCGGACAGCTTCGTTCAGGCCCCAACTCACCGTCAAACCGACCTGTTCCTCGGGGGGCTCGGCCCCGCTTCGCGCGTCGGTGCAGGCTTGCACGACCTGATAACCGTTGTAAGATAGTCGAACCCGGCGCGTGCGGCCGCAGGAACGTCCGATCGCGGTGTTCCCGCTGATTCGGGTACGCAACCGCGGTGCCTCCCCCAATCGTGATCAGGCTGGCCCACGGTCACGGGAGCGGGAGGCTGACAGGAGCAGGCGATAGGAACTGGCGAGCGAAAGCTCACGCTAACGCTGATGGTCGTTCTTGGCACGGCGGCGGTGTGGGGGCTCGCGGTCGCTCACCCTGGCGCGGCCATCCTTGCCTCCCTCGGGGTGGCGATCCTTGCCCTCATCCTAATCTGGGACGACGGGAGTGGGAAGAAGCGCCCGCCAGCGAGCGTGGCCCTGCCACCGGGCCAGCGGACGCACGGCGGGTGCCTGACGGCGTTCGTGGCCGTCTGGATTGCTCTTGAGCTCTCCGGGCTGGTCGCTTCGATCATTACCCCCTCCCCCGATCCCTTCGTCGACTGGGGTGCCCTCGCGCGATACGGCGCACTGCCCATCGTGCTGCGCGTTGGCCTTTCCGACCTCTTGTCAGCGTGCCGTGTCGGTTGCCTGATTGGGGTATGGGTCTGGTGGAAGAAATGGTGTGTCCTGGGCTTCCTGTCGGCAGCGGCCATTGATCTTGCTGTCGAACTTGTGGGGAGAGCGACCCTGGGGCCGCCTTCCCCGAGCGTCCAATCATCCGACGCCAACCTTGCCGTGCCTGCCTTCCTACTGGAGATCCTCATTTTCTTGGTCTTCGCCGAACTGGCCAGGCGCGAGTGGACGCTGCTCGAGTAGACGCGCGATCTCCCGGATTGACGGTTGCGCAATCGGGGACTGGGTGACCGTCTCGGCCAGCAGCTCGACGGCGCCGCCCATTGATCAGACCTCACTCACTCCAACCTCAAGAATCCGCAAGTCACGGCGTGACAATACGGAATGAGTCACGATCGCTGCTCCTGGACCTGATTCGCCAGCCGCGGTATTATCTTCACGTCGAGCAGGGAGCCGGGGCGCCATCCAGATCGCTGGCGGTTACCAGTAGGGTAGCCAGGTGCATGCCAGGCATTTTGCTGTACAATTCATTGAAGCCGTTGCTCGAGCAAGCTCGGGATTCGCGGGGAAGCGGTCAATCGTGCCAAGCATGCCAGCGGACGTTCGTCAGCATTAAGTCTGGTCGAGGATGCGTCCGATGCTCTGGGCTGAGGGCATAGGTCCCAAGTTAACGTAGCTTACGTGCGAATGGCGGCCCAATCGTCCAGGAACGGGAGAGCAAGTTGGTAGCACGCCGCGACGTTGCGCCCGAGGGGGAGCGAGATGTCCCGCCAGGGACCGTCTGCCGCGAAGGTCAGGA
>DATLRG010000126.1:0-2336 GCA_035534795.1 Chloroflexota bacterium | reverse complement strand
CCATCCCCCAACACCTCCCCTGCACTTGCACTGGCACGGGGTGTCGCCAGCGGAGCGGCACGATTTTACCAGAGTGGAAGGGCGCAGACAATCGCGCGGGTACCGCACGGAATGACTACGCTGGTGGTACGATCGGGGTAGCGACAGACCGACTTTCGCGGTTTATAATGACCCAACTGTTGAGACGGCTGGATCTCTGGCAGAAGCAGTGTGAAAGAATGGCTCGCGGTCGTATCGTGGCGTTCATCGTCCTCGGGGCTGCCGGCATCGGCGCTTTTGCGCTCTCGCGAACGCGGCGGGAGCACTCGCCGGCCGCTGTCACCCACGATCCGGAGATCCATCGCGGTGTTGCGCTGGATCGCGAGATTACTCGCCCCGTCTGGTGGAAGGAAGCGACCGATGTCGTCAGTCCAATCGCGTCGTCGAGGGTATCACGACCGGTGGCGGGGCTGACCTTGGATTCCGATACTGTCGAGACGCCGCGACCGCGCTCCTCGACCATTGGCCTGGTGGCCTGGGTAGTCGCGGTGGTTGCCGCTTTCGCCGCCCAACGCGAACTGACTCCTCTCGGCGCGATGGTGCCGGCGGTGGTTCTCTACGCGTTGGCCTCGGTCCTCGCGGTGGTTGGCGCGATCCTGATCGACCGCTCGGCGCCGCTTCCCGACCCGATGCGCGGCTTGGAAACGGACCTCAGCGCGACGAGTGTCAAGCACCCGGCCTGGCGACGTTACAGCGGGGCCTTTCTGATGGCCGCCGGCGTTGTCTTGATTGGTGCGTCAGCGGATATCGTGGGGTCACGGAACACGTCGGCGGTGGCTCTGCCATTATGGGTCCTCGCCCTGATCGTCGGTACGATCGGCCTGTGTCTCTGGACGACCTTCCCCTGGAGATTTCGTCGATCTCGGCCGGAACTCCTCGAGCTCCTCGGCGTCCTGGCGATCATGGGGCTCGCGCTTGCCTTTCGCCTGCCGGACCTGACCGGGATACCGGCGGACGTCCACGGAGACGAGGGCGCGGTCGGCATCGCGGCGCGGGAAATTCTCACTGGCCAGGCTACGAACGTCTTCTGGCTGGGCTGGGCCAGTCTGCCCGAGCTCAGTTTTGTCGCCTCGTCGCTGTCGATGCGCGTGTTTGGCGACGACTTGTTCGGCCTCCGCATGGCTTCGGTCATCCAGGGATGCCTCTCGGTGGGACTGCTGTACGCGGTCGCAAAGCGCCTGTTCTCGGTTCGTGTCGCGGCGCTCTCGGCGATCGTGCTGGCGGTGTCCCAGATGGCCGTCCACTTCAGCCGAAGTGGGACGATTTACATCCAGTCTCTGTTTGTTAGCCTGTTACTTTTTTACTTCCTCCTCCGTGGATTGTCCACCTCGCATCCGGTCGATTTCTTGTTGGCGGGTTTTGCCGCTGGCCTCGCGCCCTCGGTGTACTACGCGGCTCGGTTTGCCCTGGTCGTCGCGTTTCTTTACTGCCTTCATCGTTCGATTGGCGAGTCGAATTTCCTTCGGAGGCAGTGGCGCGGCCTGGTCGTGCTCGTGGTGGGCGCGTGTCTCTTTCTTGCTCCCTGGAGCGCCGTGTATGGTCGAGATCCGATGAGCTTCCTCGCCCGCACGTCCGGGGTCCTGATCCTGCGTTCGGATAACCTCGCGCACGAGTACGATGCGTACAAAGTGCATTCCGTGCTCGACGTGCTTCGGCTCCAGACGATCAACTCGCTCGAAGCGTTCAACCTCCGCGGCGAGACGAGCGAGCAGTACGGCCAACGCGGTCCGCTGCTGGATTTCTGGTCGGGCGCGCTCTTTGTCCTGGGGGCGGTGCTGGTGACGGTCCGCGCGCGCCAGGCGCGCTTCTTTCTGCTCGCGAGCTGGTTCTGGCTGACGCTGCTGTTCGGCTCGGTCTTTACGGTCGACGCGCTGTTCGCGCCGCACATCGTCGGCATGCTCGGAACGATCGCGATCCTGCCAGCGCTGGTTGTCGAGACGGGGTGTCGTGGCCTGGCCGGACGCTTCGGGAGCTGGGGAGCAAGATGTGGCGTTGCGCTCGCGATCGCTTTCTTCGCGGTGGCTGCGCGCGCAAACTACGTCGATTATTTTATTGTCCACGCGACGACGATGGAGCAGCCGAACTTTTTCACGGTCCTCTCCCGGTATATCCAGAAGGTAAACGGCAACTATCGGATTTACCTTATCGCAGATGCTGACACGTCGCTTCGCTACGACACGGCTCGCTTTTTAGCTCCTGACGTCGACGGCGTCGATGTCCGAAACTTTCCGCTCCATCTTCCCCTGGATCGCGTGCCATCCACGAAAGGCGTTTCCTTCGTGGACCGCTCGTCGAGT
>DATLRG010000125.1:0-2965 GCA_035534795.1 Chloroflexota bacterium | reverse complement strand
CTAAGCTTGCACTGTACGCCCGGCGCGGCGTCGACGAATACTGGGTCCTCAATTGGCGCAATCGATCGGTCACGGTCTATCGGCGTGACGAACGCACCCTTGGCCTCGTCGGCACGTTCGACGAATCCGACATCCTCCAATCGCCGTTCTTGCCGGGCTTTCGCGGTGAAGTCGGAGCGCTGTTTGCCGACATTCCTGCCGACTGATCGTGGAATCGCTGACGTCGAGCGGCGCAGGACGGGCCTCACCCCCTGCCCCTCTCCATCGGAGATGGAGAGGGGCAGGGGGTGAGGCAGCGCGTCGTCACGATTCCGCCCGCACCACCTTGGCGACCCGACGCGTCTCCGGCGCCCAGAGCACGAACGGAATGACGATCACGACGAACATTCCCGCGACGGTGAGGAGCGCCCCGATCGGACTGATCTGATCCGCCAGGAACCCGATCACCAGCGGCCCCACGACGTACCCGGCGTCGCCGAGCATCCGATAGATGCCCATGGTCGTGCCGTACGCGCCGGCCGGCGCCAGGTCGGCCGCGTACGCCGATGCGGGCGAGTTGTACAGCGAGCTGCCGATGCCCCAGAGCACCATGCCGGCGACGAAGGCGGCGTAGCTCGATTCAACGGAGAACAGGACAAATCCACAGGCTACCAGCAAGCTGCCCGGCATGATGGTCGCCTTCCGACCGAATCGATCGGCCAGGATGCCCGCGGCGGACACCGTCCCGAAGTTGAGCAAGTTGGCAAGTGTAATGGCGAGTCCGACCTGCGCCGCGGTCAGCCCGCCGGCGCGATAGGCCGTGGCCGGCACCGCGCTGAAGATACCGCCCGTCCGGGCGACGGTCGCGGCGAAGCCGATCAACCCGACCAGGACGAAGCCCGGGTTGCGCAACAGTTTGGCCAGTACCGCCCCACCAGCCGGGCGCTTGACGGGAAATGCTCCATCGTGGGCCTCCCGTGGACGCGTCTCCGGCAGCCAGAGATAACAGATGAGCGCCGACAGAGCGCCCAACACTCCGAACGCGATGAATGGCGCTCGCGGCCCGAGCGCCGCGCTGATCGCTCCGCCAACCACCGGTCCCACACCGACGGCGAGCTGAAAGAAGGTGGAGTACACGCTCATCATCCGTCCACGATTCTCGCGCGAGGACACGTCCGCGACGATGATCGGACCGGTCGTCAGGACTGTCGCGGAGCCGATGCCGGCGACAAACCGAAAGACCAGCAATTGCGGGTAGGTCGCGGCGAGACCGCACAGGAGCGACCCAACCGCGGTGACCCCTTCGCCAACCAGCAGGACGCGTCGCCGCCCCACCCGCTCAGTGAGGTGGCCCATGGGAAGATCGAAGAGCAGGCGCGCCAGTCCGTAGGCCGCGACCGCCGCCCCGACCATCGCCTCCGTCCCGCCGAAGGTCTGTACGAAGAGCGGCAAGACGGGAATCACCAGGCCAAAGCCGAGCTGGCTTACCATGGTGATCAGGCTGATGGTGAGCAGCACGCGGTTCGACCGAAGCAGCGCAACCAGCCGCGAGAGCACAGGCATCCCCTCGTCGCAGCATCGTAGCACAATCGAGACGCTCATGCTAAACTTTAGCAGTCCCACCTGAACCGAGGATACCTGTGGACTGGGTCTACATTTCCGACATCGGCGCCCACGAGGGGCAAGACGTTACCCTGAAGGGCTGGATCTACAACAAGCGGTCGAGTGGAAAGCTGCACTTTCTGCTGATCCGTGACGGTACCGGCGTCATCCAGGGCGTCGTCTCGCGGGCTGAGGTAGCACCCGAGGCGTTCGAGGCGGCTGGGATCCTGACGCAGGAGTCGTCGGTCGTCGTGTCGGGGAAGGTGCGAGCCGACTCGCGCGCTCCGGGTGGCTACGAGCTGTCCGTATCGGACGTGAAGCCGGTCCAGATCGCGCACGAGTATCCGATCAGCCCGAAGGAGCACGGCGTCGACTTCCTGATGGACCATCGTCACCTCTGGCTGCGATCGAGCCGTCAACACGCGATCCTGCGCATCCGCGCGACGATCATCGGCGCCATCCGTGGGTACCTGGACAGTCAAGGCTTCACCCTGGTCGATTCGCCAATTCTCACTCCGTCCGCCTGCGAAGGCACGACGACGCTGTTCGAGACCACCTACTTCGACGAAAAGGCCTACCTGAGCCAGAGCGGCCAGTTGTACCTCGAGTCCGCGGCGATGGCGCTCGGCAAGGTCTACTGCTTCGGGCCAGCCTTCCGCGCCGAAAAGTCCAAGACCCGCCGCCACTTGATCGAGTTCTGGATCGTCGAGCCGGAGGCGGCCTACTTCGAGCACGAGGACAACCTGCGGCTCCAGGAAGCCGTCGTGACTCACGCCGTCCAGGCGGTCCTCCACGAACGGCAAGCGGAGCTGGCAGTGCTCGAGCGCGACGTGGCGAAGCTGGAGTGCGTCCAGCCGCCATTCCCCCGGATCACCTACGACCGGGCCATGGAGATCCTCCGCGCGCAAGGTGTTGAGAAGACCTGGGGCGAGGACTTCGGCGCGCCCGACGAAACCAAGCTGGCCAACCTGTACGATCGGCCGCTGTTTGTCGAGAAGTACCCGAGTAGCGTCAAGGCGTTCTACATGCAGCCGGATCCCGAGCGACCCGACCTGGCGCTGTGCGACGATCTACTCGCGCCCGAGGGCTACGGCGAGATCATCGGCGGCAGCCAGCGCATTCACGACCTGGCGTTGCTGGAAAGTCGCATCGAGCAACACAATCTGCCGCGCGACGCCTATGAGTGGTACCTGGACCTTCGTCGCTACGGCTCAGTGCCGCACAGCGGCTTCGGGCTGGGAATCGAACGCACCGTAGCCTGGATCTGCGGCCTGGAGCACGTGCGCGAGACGATTCCGTTTCCAAGAATGCTGTACAGATTATACCCATGATTTGGAGGGAATCGAGAATGTGTCAGGTGGTGGCGGATGTGCTAGGCACATCC
>DATLRG010000124.1:0-7927 GCA_035534795.1 Chloroflexota bacterium | reverse complement strand
AGGTGAAAACTGGCCCACCGGGCCAGTTTTCACCTGACCATTCCCGAATACCTCCCTTGATTATGCATTAGGAAGAACACCACATGGGAAAGCCGATCGTTTTTGGTACTGACGGGTGGCGGGCGATCATCGCCGACGAGTACACGTTTGACAACGTCCGTCGGTGCGCTCGGGGTGTCGCCGAGCTTTTTCAGAGCAAGGGTCTCGCCGAGCGCGGTGTTGTCGTCGGGTACGATACGCGGTTCGAGTCGGAAGAATTTGCGACTGCCGCGGCGGAGGCGCTGGCGGGTTCGGGTGTGAAGGCTTTTTTGTGCGGTCGTACCGAGCCAACGCCGGTGATCTCCTACGCGATCCTGGACCAGAAGGCGGCCGGGGGGATCACGATCACCGCCAGCCACAACCCGCCGATTTACGACGGGTTCAAGGTCCGCTCCGACTATGGCGGTGCAGCCGATCCGGAGACGATCGCTCGCCTCGAGCAGCTCATCGAGCGAATTCCTGCCGAGAGCGTGCCGGTGCTGCCGCGGGATCAGGCCGAGAGAGAAGGGCTGATCGTCGAGATCGAGCCGTCCGAGTCGTACCTGGCCCACTTGAGCTCGCTCGTCGACTTCGACGCGATTCGACAGGCGAAGCTGCGCGTCGTGGTGGACCCGATGTATGGCGCGGGCATGGGCTGGTTTCCTCGAATGCTCGGTGGAAACGCGATCGAGATCGTCGAGATCAACGGCGAGAGGAATCCGTGGTTCGGCGGGATCAACCCGGAGCCCATCGCGCGCAACCTCCAGAAGCTATTCGCGACCGTCCGCACCGTGTCGGCCGGCGTCGGATTGGCCACCGACGGAGATGCCGACCGTCTCGGCGTTTGCGACGAGGAGGGCCGTTTCGTCGACCAGTTGCGCGTTTACAGCCTCCTCGTGCTCTACTTGCTCGAAGTGCGCGGCTGGCGCGGTCCGATCGTGAAGACGCTGTCGACGAGCTCGATGCTCGACCGGCTCGGCGAGATTTTCCACGTGCCAGTGTTCGAGACCGCGATCGGATTCAAGTTCGTGGCTCCGAAGATGATCGAGTCGAACGCGCTCGTCGGCGGAGAGGAGAGCGGCGGCTACGCCTTCCGCGGGCACATTCCGGAGCGCGACGGCATCCTAGCGGGACTGTTCATCCTGGACATGATGGTGAAGCTCGGCAAGGCGCCGTCGCAACTGGTCGAGTATCTGTTCAGCAAAGTCGGGCCGCATTTCTACGACCGCCTGGACATTCACTTCGCAGCAGAGGATCGCGGCACGATCGTGGCGAGCCTGAAGCACGCCGAGCCGGCGAAGATCGCCGGGACCAACGTGGCACGCATCATCCGCGAGGATGGGTTCAAGTTTGTCCTCGACGATGGGAGTTGGCTGCTGATTCGCTTCAGCGGGACCGAACCGATCATGCGGATTTACGCTGAGGCCGGGTCGCCCGAGCGCGTTCAGTCGCTCCTCGAAACTGGTCGCTCCATCGCCGGCGTATGAAGAACGTTAAGCGCAGTCGGGCGCGGGGAGCGTGACCAGGCACCGAGGGGCGCCCCAGCACGATCCTCGCGGCCAATCTCAAGTGGGCGCTTTCCGCTTCGCTCGTTTGACAGTGGCCGGAGACCGATCGTATAATCATGGCAAGGTCTGGTCAGGTAGGAAGACGATTGCGTGCTGGCAGATCGCGGGCAACTTCCGCGGTTCGAGCGGTTGAGGCGGGCATCGGGTCACGTCGTGGTCCGGTGCCCGCTTGTCGTTTCTGGGCAAATCAGCACCGAAGGGGGTCGAGATGCACTCGAGTCTGATCGGCAAGATTGAGAAGGCGAAGCGGTACGCAGAGGAGCCGGAGCGAGTCCGATTCTCCCAGTTCGAAGCCACGTTCCATGGCGAACACGACGAATACGTCGTCTCGTTCTCCCAGAATCAGTGGCATTGCACCTGCGCGTTCTTCGCGGGGTGGAACGTCTGTAGCCACACCCTGGCACTGCACCGCCTCCTGACACCAATGCTGGCCAAGGACGCGGCGCCGGCCGGGTCCAGCGCGACGCTCACGACTGCCTGAGTGACGAAGCCGAGAGGGTGACGGCTTGCCGTCCTCCCTCTCGGTCGGCCAATGCCTATTTCTTCTTGGCGCTGTCAGTCTTCTTGGCGTCCTTCTGCTTCTTCTTCTTCTCAGACGCCTTCGGACTCTTGTCTCCCACGCTGCTACCTCCTAGCAGTATATGAATCAGTATACACCCTTCCTACCGCAATTTTCTGATTGGTTTGGCTGGTTTGCCGAGGCAAAGCCAGGGCTGTGGCTCGGCAAACCAGCCAAACCAATCAGAAAATTGCTCTAGTCGGGCACCCTCGGTCATTCCGCGATGGCGTCGTCGTCCAGATCGGTGATCGGAATCGTCTCCTCGGCCTCCTCCTCCTCGCGCTCCGCCGCGAAGTCCGTCTCCTCGGTTTCGACTTCCTCTTCCTCTTCCAGTTCGTACTTCAGCAGCGTCTCGCGCGTGTAGGGACGGATACCGGGGCCCTCGGCGCGAAGTGGGAACGAAATCTTCCCAAAGTTACTCGGGTCCTGGTACGTCTCACGAAGGAAGATGCGCAGATTTCCCTCTTCGTTTGCCATGACCGCCGCGACGTACCGGTTCCCGCTACGCATCAGATCGACCAGTCGCTGGGCCAGCTTGGGGTCGATGTCGCCGAGAAATTCGCCGGTTAGCGTCTCCGCCTTCAGCATGCGGCTGTCGATCTTGAGACTGACTTGATCGCCAGCGGCCACCTTCGCCAGGACATCGCGTGGCGCCGGATGAAAGAGAGTCACGACTCCGGTCTTGCCGGTTTCCGCGATGAACATTCGCGGATCGACCTTTTCGCCCGATGGCGGCGCCTGCTCGACTTTGAGCGTCGCCAGACGCGAGAGGTTCTTTCGAGCGATCGTGTTGGTAGGATCCAGTTCGACCGTTCGCTGATACGCTTCGCGCGCCTCGCGGTATCGCCCCAACTCGGTCAGGGCGCGTCCCCGTCGATTGAGCGCATCGGTGTCGTTGGGAAATAAGTCGAGAATCGACTGGTTGACCTTGACCGCCTCTTCCCAGCGGTTTTGCATCGCCAGGGCGATTGCCTGGTCAACCCATCGCCGCCGCAGCTTGCTCCGTTCCTCCATTTGAAAACTCGCCATTAACCTTGCTCCTCACGGCCGTTCAGGGTAAAAAGTTGCGAGGAATTGTACGACTTTACCGCCTAGTTTGCAAGGCAGCGGTGGATTGCTCCACAGTTTGCCGTGGCTGTGCATAGATCGTGCCAGCATCACCGGAGCCAGAGTCCGCCCGCGATCACCGCGACGAGGCCGGCCCCCACGACCGCGAGATGTTCGGTCAGCACCACGGGCGCCAGCGTTCCGTCGAGATGCGAGCGGATGATCCCGGTCAGCGTGTAGAACACCAGGAGCAGAATGGCACCACCGGTGAGCGCCCCGAGCACCCAGTAATTGAGCGCCCAGGTAACCTGACCGAGCGTCAACGCGACGACGGCGACGTACACCGGCTGCACGGAGCCACGGCCGGCACCGCGAAACAGTTCGGCGGCGATCAGCGCGCTGGCGACGAGAATGGCCGTGGCGGAGACGATACTCCGCACCTTCGGTGCAAAGATGGCGCTGAAGAGAGCGAAGGCGATCACCCAGGCGATCAGGTTCAAGATCAGCCGCGCGCGCCGATACCGCGGGCTGGCCGGGTCATTGGTCTGATCCTCGGCGTACAGGGCCATGCCGAGCAGCGCCGCGGTCACGATCAGACCCAGCGCGACCGTGACGCCGTGCGCAAAGGCAGGCAAGCGCAAGAAGAGAAAGCCGCCGAGCACGATCAACGAGGGCAGAACGAAGACAGCTAACCCGATGTCTCCGCGGCCGGCGATCGGAGATCCCCGCAGCACCTGACCGGTACCCACGCAGGTGGTAATCACCAGCAGCGCCACGAAACCCCACACCAACGGGGGATTGATGATCAAAGACAAGCCCAGGCCGAGCGTCACCAGCGCGACGACAGTTGCTAGGCGTTCGTACGACGACACCAGCCGGTCCCTTCCGTCTCAGCGTGCGCGAGGGTTCCGTGATTATACCACGCATCGGAACGAACGTCCTGCCGCATTGCTCGCGGACAGGTGCTTGCGGTATACTCTGACCAGAGCAGACCGCAGCCGGAGCCAGCAACTGAGTGGTGAATCGACGGTGCAGAGTGACGTGGTGATGGAGCAATCTCAGCTAATCTCCGTTTCCGCCGCGGACCTACACGCCGTCGACGGCGCCGTGGCCCCCGACGTGCTCACGTCCCCCAAGACCGCGGCCCTCTTCGCCCGGCTGCTTCGGAGCGCTCAGACCTATCTCCCTTCGACCAGCATCGACCTGATCCGAGGAGCCTACAGCCGCGCGCGTGTCGCACACCGTGGCCAGGAACGGGACAGCGGCGAACCCTACGTCAACCATCTGGTCGAGACGGCCCAGATCCTGGCAGACCTCCGTCTCGAAGCCGTGCCCATCGCCGCGTCGCTGCTGCACGACGTCGTCGAGGACACGGCGGTGACCGTCGAGGAGCTCCGCGCCGAGTTTGGCGACGAGGTCGCCCGATTGGTCGAGGGCGTTACCAAGCTGAGCACGATTGGCTTCACGGAGCTATCGCCGCTCGACCCGAGCGACGGTCGTCGGCGCGACCGCGCGAAAGCCCAGGCGATGCAGGCGGAGAATCTCCGCAAGCTCTTTCTGGCGATGGCCGACGACATTCGGGTCGTCCTGATCAAGCTGGCCGACCGCGTTCACAACATGCGCACGCTGCAGGCGCTCGACGTAGATCGCCGCGCGCGCATCGCGCGCGAGACGATGGACATTTACGCGCCGCTCGCGGCACGCCTGGGCATCTGGCAGATCAAGTGGCAGCTCGAAGACCTGTCGTTTCGCCATCTGGAGCCGCTCGCGTATCGTCGAATCTCGCGAACGCTGGCGGCGACGCGCGCCGAGCGTGAGCGGTACATCGCGCGGGCCGCGGCGCAGCTATCGGCGGAGCTGCAGAAGGCCGGCCTGCACGCGCAAGTGATGGGCCGTCCGAAACACATCTATAGCATCTACCGGAAGACGCAACGGACGGGTCTCGACGTGACCCAGTTGCACGACTTGCTCGGGGTCCGCGTGATTCTCGCCGGCGCCGAGGCAGATTGCTACACCGCGCTGGGCGTCGTCCACCAGACCTGGGTACCGATTCCTACGCCGACCGGCGAAACCGGCTTCCGCGATTACATCGCCGTGCCGAAGGATAACGGGTACCGCTCGCTGCATACGACCGTGATGGGTCCAGAGGCCAAGGCGCTCGAAGTGCAGATTCGCACCGAAGAGATGCACCGTGATGGCGAGTTTGGCGTCGCCGCGCACTGGCGCTACAAAGAAGGTCGCCCGCGCGATCTGAAGTTCGAAGAGCGCATCGCCTGGATCCGACAACTACTTGACTGGCAGTCCGAAATGTCCGGCAGCGCGCAGGAGTTCGTCGAGTCGCTCAAGTCAGACGTGTTCCGCGATCAGGTTTACATCTTTACTCCACGCGGCGAGCTGCGCGAGCTACCGGCCGGCTCGACCCCACTGGATTTTGCCTACCGCATCCACACCGACATCGGCCACCGCTGTAGCGGTGCCAAGGTGAACGGCCGGCTCGTCTCGCTCGACCACCAGCTCCACAACGGCGACGTGGTCGAGATCGCTACCTCGAAGGCTTCGCGCGGCCCGAGTCGCGACTGGCTCAATCCCAGCCTGGGATTCGTCAAGACGGCGCACGCGCGCGAGAAGATCCGCCAGTGGTTCAAGCGCCAGGAGCGCGCCGAGAACATCGAACGCGGCAAGGACCTCCTGGACAGGGAGATGACCCGCCTGGGCGTCTCTCACGTGAAAATCGAGGACGTGCTGCCGCATTTCAAGCTCGAGCGGCTGGACGATCTCTACGCGGCGATCGGCTGTGGAGAGCTGAGCGCACAGACGGTAACGGTGCGCCTGGCTGGCGGCGACACGGCCGCCGAGGAGGAGCTGCCGGTCTCCGCCCCGGTCGTGCCGGACTCGACGGTGATTCAGGGCCTCCGCGTGATGGGCGTCGGCGATCTGTTGACGCGCCTGGCGCGCTGCTGCAGCCCGGTACCCGGCGATCCGGTTCTCGGGTTCATCACGCGCGGTAACGGCGTCACGGTCCACCGCTCGGACTGCCCGAACGTCAGGAATCTGACGGACCGGGACCGATTGGTGACCGTCGAATGGGGCCGGCTGCATCAATCCGTCGTTCCGACGGCCATCCGCCTGGAAGCGTGGGACCGCGACGGTCTTCTCCGCGACGTCGCAGCGCTGGTCGCGGAGGATCGTGTCAACATGACGTCGGTCAGCGCGATTACCCACTCCGATCACACCGCGACGATCAAGGCGACGCTCGAAATCGCCGACCTCCGCACGCTCAGCCGCATTCTGACGCGCCTCGAACGGATCAAGGGCGTCCGCTCGGTCAACCGGGATGTAACCTAGTCTGCTAGGAGCTCGACTCGCGTCACGTCGCTGGAATATTCATGGCCGGACGCTGCGATCTCGATCCAGAGTATCTCGGCGGGTCGGGGAGAGACGACGCTGGAGTCGAAAAGATTGTAACTCTCGTCGGTCCACTGGTTGGCGATCACCGAGGCGCCGTTGGTCGTGGGATGATCCTTGTCGGTCTGGATGTAGAATCCTCGCATCCAGTCAGCTTCGTTGCCGGCGCTATCGCGGTAGTGGACCCGCGCGATCAGAGGGTATTCCGAGCCAAGGATGCCGCCGCCGGGCAGCGACTGCTGCTGGACCCGCAACTGGAAGTTGAATTTGAGGGTGCTTTCGTCGGTCACGTCCTCGTTGAGCGTCTTGTGGATGTAATCCTCCGCGTGCTTGTCCGAACCGGTGCGCTCGAACTCGACGAACGATCGATCGGCTTCTTCGCCGATCGAGATACGCCCCGGGACGTTGTCTTCGACGCCACGCGTGCCCTGCTGCCAGCCCTCCCATCCCTGACTGAAGTCTCCGTTGGCAATGAGATCGTGGATGCTGGGACCCGGCTTTGACGGGATTCCGCCGGTCGGCACCTTCACCCACTCGCCGCGCAAGGCTTCCACGGCGTGGGACCCGACGCTTACGGTGGCCGAGCCGTCGCTCACCGTCACCGTCGTCGTCCCGTTGGCCACCTCGACCTTGTAGCTGCCTTCGCGTAGCAAAACGTCGGCCTGTGGCGTAAACAGCTCAAAGCGCCGCGACAGGGTCGTCGGCATCGCGACCTCGTAACGCGCGTGTCCCTGGTCCTGCGACAGCACGAGTCGCGTATCGTTCGAGCTGTACCGCGTGGACTCCGCGTTCACCACGTGCAGAGTCGTCTCTGGCCAGAGCTGGATGTTGCTGCCGTCGAAGAGAGACAGAAAAGCCTTCGAATCGGCTGCCGTGCGGATGCGGCTGCCGGCCGATATGGCCATGCCATCGAAGGCGTTCACCTCCTGGCGTCCTCCCGAAGGAAGCAAAAATGTCGTTCCTTTGAGGACCTGCAACTGGACCGGTCGCTCGGTCATCGCGTGGACGACGTACCAGCGCGCGGCCTGCGGGATCCCCAGCAGCATGAAGCAAAAGACGACAAACGCGACGCCCAGGACCGTCCAAGCCAGGCGCTCGGCGTCGCGTTCCACTATTCGTCGTCCGGCAGGCGTTCCTTGCGCTTTCGCTTGACTACCTCCACGACAGTCGGCACGACTTCTTCCTGAATGGCGACCGGCTTCACCTTCGCGTTCTTCTTCGGCTTCTTTTCCATCCGAGCTGGCCGATTTTTGTTACCCATCATTTTCCTCCATAACGGCCGCCGGGCTGAGCGAAGATCTCCAGGTTGTCGTGTGGGTACCCCGTGGGT
>DATLRG010000123.1:0-5304 GCA_035534795.1 Chloroflexota bacterium | reverse complement strand
GAAAATTGGCCCGACGGGCCAATTTTCCACCCGGCATGCCCTCCCGGACAGAGCACCCTGGCTGGATTCTAGAACAGTAAGCCCATCGTAGCACATGCGCGCATCAGCGGCTACCGCCGGTGTGTGGTGTTGTGGTGGTGTGGTGTTCCGACCAGTTCCCGATGGGCCAGCCTGGCCACGGACCAGGGACCTCGATCACACTGACAGCGCGGCGGGCTTCCGATAGGTGTCGATCAGCACGCGCGCCTGGGCCCCGACCCCCACGTCCATGCAGCTCACGTAGAGACTGGCGATGGAGAGGTCGATCAGATGGCGCGCGCGCGGGTTGACCACATGATCCCGCTGCGCAAGGGCGTGGTTGAGTCGCCCCAGCTGGAAGGTCTGCAGTCGGTACAAGCTGTCCAGGTGGCCCATTTTCGCTCCTCCGAACGCACTTGCCTCCACGCGAGGCCCGGGCCGCCGGAGCGTGTCGCTCGAGGCAGGTCGCCCTGACCGCCGCGCCGCTCGGGACCGCCTCGGCCCTGTCGTTGGAAGCTACCTTGAGGATAGCGCGCGCCACCTCCGCCGCCATGAGCACTTTTTCTCGACGGCGGTACGAAAATTTCCCCGGTCGATCCACTGAAAGTCCCCGTCGCGGAGCGACGTCACAGTGGCACCACCTCGGCCACGGCGACTCGGTTGCGTCCCGCGCTCTTCGCTCGGTAGAGCGCGGCATCCGCCGCCCGCAGCAGGGTCTCGGGCGTGGGACCTTGATCGGGAAAGGCGGCGACCCCACACGAGATCGAGACCGTCTCGAGGGCGATCTCGCCGTGCGCCGCGCGGATCTGCCCGACCCCTTCCCGCAGCTCGTCGGCGCGCCGCGCGGTATCGGCCAAACTGGCCTCGACGAGGATCAGAGTGAACTCCTCGCCACCGTAGCGGCAGGCAATGTCTTCGGCGCGGACGTGGCTCTGCAAGTAGGCCCCGAGCTCACGCAACAGCAGGTCTCCGCCGACGTGGCCGAAGGTGTCGTTGAAGCTCTTGAAGTGATCGAGGTCGAGCATGACGATGCCGATCGACCGGTCGCGGCGGACCGCCCGCCGAACTTCGCGCTCCAGCGTCTCCTCCAGGTAGCGGCGATTGAACAGGCCGGTCAGCGGATCGCGGACGGCCTGCTGGCGCAGGCTCTCCCTGAGGTTGAGGTTGGCGAGGGTCAGCGCGAAATGGCCGGCGGCGGCAACCGCCAGCTGCTTCTTCGCCTCGGCCAGGAACCCATCGCGCGGCTCGGCGCGGCCGAAGCGCAGATGCAGGACGCCTAACGCTCTCCCCTGTGCCATCATGGGGACGCAGAGGCACCGGCCGGCGTCCGGACGGTCCAGGTGGCGACAGACCACTCCTTCGCGCGCGTTGTCGACGAGATGTGGCTTGCCGCGCCGCAGGGCCCAGCAGTCGTCCGGGCCGAAGGCCCGCTCCGACGGCGTGAAGTCGCCCCACTCCGCCACCGCCTCGACCAGATTCTGGGATTCATTCAGCACGCACAGGGCCCCGGACTCCACCGGAAACAACTGTCGCGCGCCTTGCGCGATCACCTGGTAGGCTTCGTCGTGGCTCAGACACGTTTGGAGCAGATCGCCGATCTCGCTGAGCAGGGTCAGCTCGTGGTCCCGCCGCTCCAGTTGTGCGACGCGATCGGCCAGCGTTTCGTTCGCGCGTTGCAGGTCCTGCTCGGTACGCTGATACTGGGTGACGTCGCGCCCGATCGTGATCGCTCCGACGACCCGTCCAGTCACCTCGCGAATCGGCGACGTGCTCACCGATACCTCGATCACCTGGCCATCCTTCCGCACCCGCGACGTTTCGTAGTGGTCGATCCACTCGCCACGCGCGATCCGTTCGAGCTGGACGTCGAGCTCATCTGACCGGTCGGGCGGGAACAGCAGCGAGACACAATGGCCGACGGCCTGGGACGCGCTGTGCCCATAGAGTCGCTCCGCGCCCGGATTCCAACCCGTGATCACGCCTTCGAGCGTCTGGCTGATGATGGCATCGTCGGACGACGCGAGAATGGCCGCCAACAGGCGGGCTTCCTCACGGCCGTCGCTCTCGGTCATGGGTCCATCCCGTTTGGTGGTTCCGTCCGCATTGGTGCTTTTCATTGTCCGGGTCACGTCGAGCGCCGTACTGGGTTTCCAGCCGCGTGAGGTCACGCACGCGCGATCCGCGGCGACGACCTCGATTGAGCAGCGACGTCGAGAATCATCGTCCCATACCCGGCTCCGGCGTGCAATGGTACCTTGGGATAAGCGTCCGATCAGCCGCTTTCCCCCCGCGCGGGCGGGAACGGCAGCCCGGTCAAGGAACGAGTGTACCGCGCCTGGCGCTGCACGTTCCCCCGCGTCGGTCCTAGCAGTAATTTCCTACCTGAACCTGGGCGTCACGCACTTCTGCGTCGGCGCCGACCGAAGCATCCTCTACCACTGGTTCAAGCGCGGAGGCGCGGCGATGCGCTCACCTCTCCGCGCTCGTCACCGGGACCGCCAGCAATGGACCTTCGCATTCGAGAGCGAGCGATCGGCCGATCATTCCTCTCACTGCCAGCGTTGCTTCGCGGCGGAACACGCTCGGTCCCCACGGCGCGATGTCGGTGACCCAGGCGCCTCGCCTCATCTCCGCCCGTATCGCCTGTGCTGCGATGCGCTCGATCAGCGCATCGAGCTCCAGCGATCCCGCCTCGTGGAGGGCAGCCCGAACGAGCGCCTCGTAACCGGAGTCGTCGAGAGAGGTGTCTCTGCAGGCCGCCACCAGCCGAACCACGCCGCATCGCCTGGCGACGGTCGCCACGAACGTCATGAGCCGTCGAAACATCGCATCTCCTCCGGCCGGTATTATTGACTAACTCGATTATCTTAGTAAGCTATTAACCCGATTGTAGCCAGGGTCGATCCGGCTGTCCATCGAATTAGCTGGCGGGAACCGGTGTCCGGAACTGCGTCTGGTAGAGCGCCGCGTAGAGGCCGTCGCGCGCCAGCAGCTCGGCGTGAGTCCCGCGTTCGACGAGCCGTCCGCGGTCCATTACCAGAATCACGTCGGCGGCCAGGATCGTGCTCAGTCGATGCGCGATCACCAGGCTGGTGCGTCCTCGCATGACCCGCTCCAGCGCTGCCTGAATCAACGCTTCCGACTGAGAGTCGAGGTGCGAGGTGGCTTCGTCGAGGACCAGAATCTTCGGGTCCTTCAGAATCACCCGCGCGATCGCTACCCGCTGCTTTTCTCCGCCAGACAGGCGGTAGCCTCGCTCCCCGACGATCGTTTCGTACCCGTCCGACAGCTCGGCGATGAAATCGTAAATGTTCGCGGCACGACAGGCGGCTTCGAGGTCCGAGAAACTCGCGTCTGGCCGAGCGTAGAGCAGGTTCGCGCGGATGGTATCGTGGAACAGGTAGGTCTCCTGAGTCACCATGCCAATCTGGTCGCTGAGCGACAGAAGTGTCAGATCGCGAAGGTCGTGGCCGTCGATCAGGATCCGTCCCGCGGTCGGATCGTACAGGCGAGGCAAGAGGTAGGTGATCGTCGTCTTCCCGGCGCCGCTCGGCCCGACCAGCGCGGCCAATTGTCCGGGCTCGATCTCAAAGTCGACGTCCTCGACCGCCCAGTGCCGAGCCGGGCGGGCAACCGGCGTCAGGGCTTCGGAGTCGGCTGCGCCGCGAGCGAGCGGCTGGGCGACAGGACGGCCGGACGACGAGGCGCCATCCTCGTCCACTCCTGCCGCGACGACCGGCTCTCCTGGTTTCTCGGACCACTCGCCGTCTCGCGCGCTGGGGTCATCGTCCGCGCGCCCATTAACGGCGATGCCGTCTGGTCCACTCGTCTCATCACCCGCTCGACCGCTCGCCATGTCGAAAGCGCGCCGCGACCCGTTCTTCCCCGCCGCCGACCGCTGACCCACGACTCCTCCGTCGTCCCCCTCGGAAAGCGGCCGATCGCTCAGTCGCGACCAGCGTCGCACGACCGGCTTCAGCGACGCCAATGGTCGGTCGCCATCGTCGGCGGCGCGGTAGCTGAACGATACGCCCTCGAACCGAACACGGCCGTCCGCGTTGGTCAAGGCAAGCGCAGCGGGTTTCTCCTCGATCTCGACGGGCAGGTCCAGCACTTCGAAGACGCGCTCGAAGCTGACCATTGACGTCGCGAAGTCGACGGGAGCGTTCGTCAGTGCGGTCAGGGGTCCGTACAACTGATTGAGGTACGCGGCGAAGGCGACGATCAGCCCAATGGTAAATTGACCGCTCAGGACAAACTCGCCGCCGACCCAGAACACCAGCGCCGTCCCCACCGCACCGACGATACTCAAGCCGAAGCCGAACCAGCGCCCGATCAGCGACTGACGAATGCCGACGTCGCGGACCGCGGCGGCACGCTGGGCGAAGCGGCTGGTCTCGAGCGGCGCCCGACCGAATAGTTTCACTAACAGGGCGCCGCTGATGTTGAGCGTCTCGTTCATGAGCGCGTTCATCTGGGCATTGCGATCGAGCTGTTCGCGCGCGACGGCTCTGAGAACGTTGGCGAAGCGGCGAGCTGGGAGAATGAAGAGCGGGAGGATCAGAATTGAGAGGAGCGTCAGTCGCCACTCCAACGCGAGCATGATCGCCAGCGTCGAGATCAGCGCGAGCGCGTTCGAGATGATGGTCGTCACCGTCGTCGTCACCGCCTGCTGCGCCCCGATGACGTCGTTGTTCAAGCGCGACATCAGCTCCCCGGTCTTCGTCGAGGTGAAGAAGCGCAGCGACATGCGCTGCATGTGCGCGTAGAGAGCACGGCGCAGGTCACAGATGATCCCCTCGCCGATCGTCGAGGTGAAGTACCGCTGGAGCACTCCGACGAGACCGTTCACGATCGGGATGCCGACCATTCCGACGGCCAGCAGGTCGAGCCGCTGGTAGTCGTGGTGCGGCAGGGCGTTGTCGATCAGGTCGCGGTAGAGCAACGGTGGAATCAAGGACAGACTGGTGATCACCAGCATCATGCCGAGCATCACCAGGATGCGCAGGCGATACGGCCAGGCGTAGGCGCCAACCCGTCGCAGCAGAGAACGACTCAGCTTGAGCGAGTCCTGATTTTCGTCGCCGTGGACCATGCGCCAGAACCCGCCCTGGCCGCCACCATAATACATCGCGCGACTCCCTTTCCCGGCTGATCAGATCGCGTGAGCCACGGCCCTGAATCGACCGCGCTGGCGCCACGGAATTGACGAGCTCACCAAGCCAGTATACCGCCAACCGGCTCACCCCGGGCCTAGCCATCATGGTAGTTCAGCGTGCAGGAAGC
>DATLRG010000122.1:0-4673 GCA_035534795.1 Chloroflexota bacterium | reverse complement strand
TGAGTATTGACTACTTCGCGAGGAATAATGGTCGAGACCACACTGAAACGAACACCTCTGTACGAGGAGCACCTCCGGCTCGGCGCGCGGCTGGTGCCGTTCGCTGGCTGGGAGATGCCGGTCCAGTATCAGAGCATTTTGCAAGAACACCGGGCGGTGCGCGGGTCGGTGGGCGCGTTCGACGTCAGCCACATGGGCGAGTTCGAGATTGCCGGGCCTGGCGCGCTAGAGTTCCTGCAGCGACTGACTCCGAACGACGTCGCCAGACTGACGCCGGGTGCATCGCAGTACTCCTGCTTGTTGCAACCAGACGCCGGCATGCTGGACGACATTTTCGTCTACCGGCTCGAGGACCGCTACCTGGTCGTCGTCAATGCCGGCAACATCGACAAAGTCGACGCGTGGCTCGCCGAGCACGCGCGGCCGGGCGCCGTCGTCAGGAACGTCTCCGACGAGACCGCCCTGATCGCGGTGCAGGGACCGCTCGCGGTGGCATCGCTCCAGCCCGTGGCCAATGGAGACCTTTCGACGCTGCCACGGCGGGGCATTCGCCTGGAGACGGTCGCGGGCGTCGCTTGCCTGACGGCCCGTACGGGCTATACCGGCGAGGACGGCCTCGAAATCTTCTGCCCGGCCGACGCCGCCATCACCGTTTGGCAGGCGGTGCTGGAGCAGGCGGCCCGGCCGATCCGGCCGTGCGGCCTCGGCGCGCGCGATACTCTGCGCCTCGAAGCAGGCAACCTGTTGTATGGACACGACATGGATGAATCGGTCAATCCTCTCGAAGCCGGGCTGGGGTTCATCGTGAAGCTCGACAAAGGCGACTTCATCGGGCGCGACGTCCTGGCGAAGGTCAAGGAGACTGGTCCGGTTCGTCGGCTGGTCGGTTTCGAGATGGTCGAACGAGGCGTCCCTCGGTCCGGATTCGCGGTCCAGGTGGACCGGCGCGCGGTTGGTCACGTCACGAGTGGTAGCTTCGCGCCTACGGTCGAGCGCAACGTTGGCCTCGCTTACCTGGATACGACTCTGACCACGGTCGGCCAGCCGATCGACATCCTGATTCGTGAGAAGCCGATCGCGGCCAGGGTGGTGAAGCTGCCGTTCTATCGCTCGGGAAAAAGGCCGGGTGCGACGTGATCAGCGTTGGAATCGACGCGATCGAGATCGCTCGCATCGCCGACGTCTACGAAAAGTTCGGAGAGCGCTTTCTCAGCCGGGTCTATACCGATCGAGAGGCAGCGCGTTACCGGGGACGAATCAACGAGCTAGCGGCGCGCTTCGCGGCGAAGGAGGCGGTGTCGAAGGCGTTGGGCACCGGCCTCCACGGAATCAGTTGGCGCGAGGTCGAGGTGCTGCCGGACCCTCGTGGGAAGCCACTGGTCTACCTCTACGGCCGTGCCAGCCGGCGGGCCGACGATCTTGGCCTGCGCGATTTTGCCATCAGCCTGACGCACTCTCAGGAGTTGGCGATGGCGTTCGTGGTCGCGAGCTGATTCGGCGATGAAAAAGGTCGTGTCCATCGAGCAGATGCGCGCGCTGGAGCGGGACGCCGCGGCGCTCGGGCTGCCCGGACCGGCGCTGATGGAGAACGCCGGCCGGGCGGTCGCCGACCAGGTCCGTGACCGCTACGATCCCAGGTCGCATCGCCACTTCCTCGTGCTGGTCGGGCCGGGAAACAACGGCGGAGACGGCCTGGTGGCCGCGCGGCACCTCCACGACGACGGATTCTCCGTGGTGGTGTACGCCGTCAACCGCGCGCCCGTCGACGATGCCAAGGTCGATTTGCTCCGACAGCGTCGCGTGCGCTTCGTGAATCTGGCCGACGACCTGGGCATGCTCCAGTTGCAGAGCGCGCTCGACGCCGCCGACCTGATCCTCGACTCGATCCTGGGAACCGGCCGCGCCCGGCCCATCGCCGGTGCCGTGGCCGACGTTCTCGACCGGGTGAACCGTCGGTCAGCATCGCGGCAGCTCGTCGCGGTGGACCTTCCAACCGGCTTGAACGCCGACACGGGCGAGGCGGATCCCCACGCGCTGGCAGCTAACCTGACGATCACGCTGAGTAATCCCAAGCGGGGGCTGGTTCAGGGCGACGCCGTGAACCTCGTCGGAGAGTTGGTGGTGGTCGACATCGGCATCCCCGACGCCCTCGGCGATCCACTCCCAATTGGGTATGCCAGAGCCGAGTCGATCGCGCGGCTATTGCCGGCCCGACCGCGTTCGAGCCACAAGGGCTTGTTCGGTCGGGTTGTCGTCGTCGCCGGCTCGGCCGCGTACACCGGCGCACCGGTCCTTGCCGCGCTGGGCGCGGAGCGCGTCGGTGCGGGGCTGGTCGCGTTGGCGTGCCCGGCCAGCATCCGAGCTAGCCTGGCTGCCCACACGCTGGAGACGACGTTCGTTCCACTGGCCGACGAAGGAACGGGTGAGCTGATCCCAGCGGCCGTCGAGGCGTTGGTCGCGACCCTGAGCGGCGCCGCCGCCGTTCTGATCGGGCCGGGCATCGGACGATCCGAGCAGACGAGCGCGTTTCTCGACCAACTCCTGACGCGGCTTCGCCAGCTCTCGATACCAACGGTGCTCGACGCAGACGCGCTGACTCTGCTGAGTCGCTGGCCGCGCTGGTGGGAGCGGCTCCCGCGGCAATCCGTCCTGACCCCGCATCCCGGTGAGCTGGCGCGTTTGACGGGAGCCACCGGACCTGGCGACCGGCTCGAGCAGGCCGCGCAGGCGGCGCGCGCGTGGAGCGCGGTGGTCGTGTCCAAGGGGCCGTACACCGTCGTCGCCAACCCCGACGATCGTTCGACCGTCTTGCCATTCGCGAACCCGGCGCTTGCGACCGCGGGCACGGGCGATGTGCTGGCCGGAGCGATCCTCGGCCTGCTCGGACAAGGCCTGTCCACGGAGAACGCCGCGCTCGCCGGGGCGTTCGTCCACGGGGTCGCCGGCGAGCTCCTGCGCCGACAGATCGGGCCGGCCGGCGGGCTCGCCGGCGAATTGGCTCGCTACTTGCCGCGAGCCCTCGATTCCGTCCGTCGCTCTCGGGAATCGACTCGGCGCTCGCGCGAGTGGTACAATCGGGTATCGTCGTTTGGGTTTAGCGGCGTGTACCTGGACGGATAAGGAGGGAGGTCATTAACGATAACGTCAACTGGAGGCGCCACCGCACCGCGTGTCCGTTTTACCGTGAGGACTGGAACGTGGAAGATGCGCTCTATCGCTGCATCTGTCTGCTCGACATGCCTCCGGAGACCCGCGATGAGCAGGATCTTTGCATGAAAAGCCGGACGGGCTGTTGGCGCTTCAAGAAAAAGGCCGCCAAGCCGGCCACGACCAGGGCGTCGTAGCCGCTCCTGGCTCAGAACTTGCCGTCGATTCCACCGACGGTGATCCATTTTCCCCGTCGTACTGACCGACGATCGGTCGCCTACAGCGGTTTGTGATCCTCCCTGGCCGGACTTTGTGCCGCGTCGCGTGGCTGGGCCGGTCGTGCGAAGCACGGGCTTCTCGGTGATCTCGTCGAGACTGCGTGCCCTAGGATTCCACTGTAGCCGGTCGACCGAGAAGAGGCGCGTGTGCGGATCGCGATGGTGGCGCCCCTCTACGAGAGCGTCCCGCCCGTTCGCTATGGCGGAACGGAACGCGTCGTAGCAAATCTCACCGACGAGCTGGTTCGGCGCGGCCACGACGTGACCCTCTTCGCGAGTGGCGATTCGCAAACCTCCGCGCGTTTGGTCCCCATCTGCCCCTGTGCTCTACGGAGCGGCCGCCGACTCGACGATCCGGTCGCGTACCACGTGCTGCAATTGGCCACGGTCTACGAGCAGGCGTCCGAGTTCAACCTGATTCACTCGCACTGTGACTTCCGTGCCTTCCCGTTTGCCCGCCTGACGACAACGCCAACGCTGTCGACCAACCACAACCGGCTCGACGCGCCGGAATACCAGGCGCTGCTCGGTGCGTATCCAGACGCCGCGTTCACCGCCCTGAGCCATAGTCACCGCCGGCAGCTCACGGGCGGTCGCTGCGTTGGCGTCGTCTACAATGGAATTCTCGTCGAGGGCTTTCCCTTCGAGGCGACCGCTGGCAGCTACCTCGCCTTCGTCGGACGGCTGTCGCCGGACAAGGGACCGCTGGATGCGATCGAGGTGGCCGAACGAACGGGAATCCCGCTGAAGATCGCGGCGAAAATTAACGATTGGGAACAAGATTACGTCGAGTCCAAGCTTCGCCCCAGGCTGCGTCCACCGCTGATCGAGTACGTTGGAGAGCTGTGCGAATCCGACAAACGCGAGCTCGTGCGGGGAGCGCTGGCCATTCTCTGTCCACTGCGCTGGCCCGAGCCATTCGGACTGGTCATGATCGAAGCGATGGCCACGGGAACCCCGGTCGTGGCGTACCTGGCCGGTGCCGCTCCCGAATTGGTCGTCGACGGTGTGACCGGCTTTCTTTGCAGCGACGTCCCGGCGATGGTCGATCGGGTCACCCGGGTGGCCGCGCTCGATCGTTTTGCCTGCCGCCGACGCGTCGAAACTCACTTCTCCGTTCACACCATGGCCGACGCCTACGAACGCGCCTTCCAGTCTGTCGTCGCATCCCCTCCGAGGGTGTGTGGGAAGGGTCAGGGGGCAGGAGATGTGCGCACATCTCCTGCCCCCTGACCCTTCCCACCTGAC
>DATLRG010000121.1:0-2988 GCA_035534795.1 Chloroflexota bacterium | reverse complement strand
CGCGCCCACAACCCAGCGGTCGCCAGTTGTCCCGAACTCGCCACCGCAGCCAACTGCTCGGGGACCGTCGTCTGCGCCGTCTGCCCAGCGACGTCGAGCCAGCGTTGGACCGAACTGGCGCTCAGATGACACGTCGCCGCTGCCGCAGGAACTGGATCGAGAGGACGCCACAAAAGCCAGCGCTCCTGCTGGCCCAACCGCGAGCGGAGATCCTCGGCGATGGCGCGCACCGAACTGCCCAGGTGGTGCCAGTGGTCGATCGCGCAGCGGCGGACCTCCCGACTGTACCAGCCGCCCCGCACCAGCACGGCCGAGTGTTCGCTGTAGGTCTTCCGACAACGGATGCACCAATGCCGCGGCACGACCCCCACCTGGCGCCCGTCGAGAAACCAGGGCTGTCGTCGATCGCTGCCCCACCGCTGGGTCAGGGTCTCGCCACAGGTGGGGCAGCGCCGCCACTCCCAGGCCGAGCGCGTGGCGAGATCCCGCAGCGATTGGAGAAACTGGCGTCCGCGTTCTACAATATTCATCCAGGCTCCCCGTCGGATCGTCTCCGTTTTCTCACCGACGATCTTACCGGAGCCTGGCCGGCTTCGCGTCCCTGTTTTTGATCCCACCAACAAAACTTTAGAACCGAGTCACAATCTCGGCCTGAGATTCGTGCATGACTTCAGCGTGATGGCCAAGCGCCAATCGACGGGGTGAGTAGGAACGCCGTCGTGGGGCCCCCCTGAGTTGCGACAAACCGGCCGGATCTGCGTCGTGACGCCACTCCCTGTTTTACACATAAATGTCATTCTCGTTGGGGGTGGGCATACCAAGGTTCTGTACATGGAGGCACGCAAAAGGCGGTCGCTCGTGGTGGCGAGCGAGAGAACGCCGCAGCCAAGAGTCCTGGTTGCACTTCTGCTGGCTCAAAAGCACCTACAGAAAGTGGTTACGCCTCGAGAGGCGGGTGCCAAGCGACGAGTGATGAGAGAACCGGATCCCCTCATCAGTCGGCGCCCTGCACCCGCCACTCGTTCACAGCACCGCCGGAATCGCCCGATCCACCGCCATGGCAATGAACAGCAGCGCCAGGTAAATATTCGAGTACATGAAGAGCTGGCGCGCGCGGAGGCGGGAGCCGTCGCGCAGTAACCGTCCCGCGTAGTACAGCAAACCCCCGCCCAGGGCCAAGGCGGCGAACAGGTAGAACAGGCCCATCGAGCGACTGCTGACCAGGAGCAGAGTGACGGCGATCAGGAGAATGGAATAGAGAAAGATCTGGCGCCGCGTTTCGCCCTCGCCCACCACCAGCGGTAGCATGGGGACGTTGGCTCGGGCGTAGTCTTGCGACGTGAGGAGCGACAGCGCCCAGAAGTGAGGCGGTGTCCAGAAGAAGATCACTGCGAAAAGATACAGCGCGAGGAGATCGACGTGGCCGGTGACGGCCACCCAGCCGACCATCGGTGGAATCGCTCCGGCCGCTCCGCCGATGACGATGTTCTGAGGCGTCGACCGCTTCAGCACGCCCGTGTAGACCAGGACGTAGAAGAGGAGGCCGGCCAGCGCCAGTGCCGCGCACAAAACGTTGGCGAAGGTGGCCAGGACGACGAACGAGAGCGCGCCAAGCGCCAGGCCAAAGACGAGGGCGTTCTGGGGCGACACGAGTCCTCGCGGCAGCGACCGCGTCTGGGTCCGGTGCATCAGTTGGTCGATGTCGCGGTCGATGTAGCAGTTGATCGCGTTGGCGCCACCCGCGGCGAACGCTCCGCCGAGCATGGTAGCCAGAATCAGGCTGAGCGACGGAAAGCCACGGGCGGCAATGACCATGCCGCCGAGCGTCGTGATCAGCAGGAGCACGATGATCCGTGGCTTCGTCAGGTTCAGGTAGGCCATCGCGACGTCCGTGGCTCTACCCCCTGATGACGGGCCGGCCACCGGTCGCGGCGGAGCGGCGTGGACGGCCATCGCCACGTCGAGAGGCTGCCCGCCTGACGGAGGTGTATATTCTTTACGGGGGAAGCAGGCGAGGAAGGCGATCGCGACGAGGTTGCCCCAGAATAGCGACGCTACCGCCAGGTGCAACGCGGCGGTGAAGGGCGGGATGCGCCAGAGCACGACGCCGGCGCCAATCGCGACCTGAACGATCAGAATCACCACCCCACCATAGAGCTGGCCCCGCAGCGCCTTTTCCTTCGGTCGCGACGACCGCGCGCGGACGACCAGCGCGAGGAAGCAGATGGAGACCAGGCCCGCTACTAACCGGTGGAGCAGGTTGATGCTGGACGCGGCGTCGGTCGGCGGCTGGAAGCCGTTCCCACAGAACGGCCAGCCAGCGCAGCCGTACGCCGCGCTGCTCTCGGTGACGTACGAGCCGACGATCAAAAGCACGAAGGTGAGGACCGCGGTGACGATGGCGAGGCGCGCATACCCGTCGACGTGGAAGCGTCGCCCCGGCTCGGTCGCCCAGCGCGCCGCCGCGGCGGTGATCGTCACGGTGGCGAACGTGAGCAGCGCGTTGTCGAGATGAATGCTGACCATACCTGGCAGCAGCTCGAGCCAGACGGTGAACGCCCCGAGCATGATCTGAATGATAATCAGGACGACGGCAGCCGTCGCCGGGACGACGACCCACTTCTGGTGGCGGCAGCGCAGCCAGGCGTACACGGCGGTCAGGACGACCAGGAAGCTGGCGATGGCCGCGACGAAGCGGTGCGAGTACTCGATGACCGACTGTAAGACCAGCGGTGGCACGACCTGCCCGTGACAGGTGGGCCAATCGGGGCAGCCGAGGCCGGAACCCGAGACGCGGACAACACCTCCGACGACGATGAGAAGGAACGTAACGACAGCGGTGAGCAGGGCAAGACGCCGGATCGATCCCATAGACCTCTTTTCATCCCGCAAACAGTCCGCGCCAACCGAGATTATGCCACCGACGCAACCGATACGTCAACCAAGCGCGGACGAGGCGGTGTTAGTAAGACGCAGAATCGTCGGGCG
>DATLRG010000120.1:0-3214 GCA_035534795.1 Chloroflexota bacterium | reverse complement strand
ATACCAAAGCACCCACTGCAAGACAAGAAAAGGCTCGTGAAGCGGGCGACCGAGACGCGCGTTGCACTGTTTCAGATTCCGATTTACAATCACTCTCAAGAGATTGTCTCAGGACTGCTCTTTGGGCGCCCAAACAGCAGTCCTGAGACAATTACTTGATCCACTCAGGCAACGCGCGCGGAGGCGATGTGACGCGTCGAGTGGTCAGCCGAGATCAGGCCGTGCGTGCGTGCGCTCGCTGGCAGCGAACCGGGCAGCGGGTGGTGCTGACCAACGGGTGCTTCGATCTCCTGCATGCCGGCCACGTCCGTTACCTGCAGCAGGCCAGCACCCTCGGACGATTGATCGTCGCGGTGAATTCTGATGCCTCGACCAGAAGGCTGAAAGGACCGTCTCGCCCGATTGTGCCCGAAGACGAGCGCTCCGAGCTGATCGCCGCGTTGCGGTGTGTCGATCTGGTCACCATCTTCGACGAACCCACTGCGGAAGAGGTGTTGGAAGCGGTGCGGCCGACCGTCTACGTGAAAGGCGCCGACTACGGCCAGGACGTCCGCTCGCTTCCCGAGGCGAGCGTCGCCGAACGCATCGGCGCCCGGGTCGAGCTGATCGCTTTGACCGAGGGCCGCTCAACTACCGCGCTGATCGACACGATCCGTCGCCGAATCTCGTGAGCCACCGCCGCCTGATCATCGCAGCGGCGACGCTGCTGCTACTCGGCAACCTCGCCAGCCGACTCCTCGGCTTGGTCCGCGATCAGGTCATCGCCGCCTTCTTCAGCATCTCGGCCGTGACGTCGGCCTTCGGCACCGCCAACACGGTCCCCCAGATGTTTTACGACCTCTTGATCGGCGGCGCGGTCAGCGCGGCGCTCGTGCCGGTCCTGAGCGACTACGTCGAGCCCAAGGACCGGGACGAGCTCGGCAGAATCGTGAGCACGCTGCTGATCGGCGCCGTGCTCGTGCTCGGGGCCGTCGTGGTCGTGCTCTTCCTCGCGGCGATGCCGTTGACCGCGCTCCTCGGGGCAGCGGCGCACCCCGCCTACTACGCGCTGACGCTGGAGTTCGTTCGCGTCGTCATTCCAGCGATTTTCTTCCTTGGCCTCTCGGGCGTCACGAGCGCGGTCTGCTACGCGCGGCACTGGTACGCCTACCCCGCCTTCTCCATCGCTCTCTACAACGGCGGGTTGATCGCGACAGTGCTCCTGCTGCACGGTCGGCTGGGCCCGAACAGCCTGGTTTTTGGCCTCCTCGCCGGGGCGATCCTTCAATTGATCGGGGTCGTGCCGGGTCTGCGTGAGATACCGATTCGCCTGGCATTCGACCCGGGCCATCCGGCGGTCAGGCGGATCATCCGGCTCTATGCCCCCGTCGCTGCCGGCCTGATCGTCACGGAACTCGGCGTGATCGTCGATCGGAACCTCGCCAACGGCATCGGCGCAAGCAGCGTCGCGATCATGGGATACGCGACGCGGCTGGTGCAGTTGCCGCTCGGACTGGTCGCCACCGCGACGTCCCTCGCCGTCCTGCCCATTCTGTCTCAACTCATCGACGACCCACCGGGATTCCGACACACGCTGTCCGTGGGGCTGCGCCTCGCGCTCCTCGCGATTATCCCCGCGACCGTTTTTCTCGTGGCGTTTCCCGGGCCATTGATCCACTTGCTCTTCCAGCGCGGCGCGTTCGACGCCGCGGCGACCGACGTGACCGCCGCGGCGTTTCTGCTGTACGCGCCCCAGCTCCCGTTCGTCGCGGTGGACCAGCTCCTGGTCTACGCCTTTTACGCGCGGCGGAACACGCTCACCCCGATGCTGGTCGGTCTTGGCGGCGTGGGCGTCTACCTGGCGAGCGCGCTGACGATGATCGGACCGCTGCACCTGGGGCTACACGGGCTGATTCTCGCGAATACCCTCCAGAATAGCCTGCACGCCGTCGTGCTATTCGCGCTGCTTCGGCGCTCGATCGGGTCGCTCGAAGGCAACGGCGTGGGAACGACGCTGGCCCGAGCGTGCGTCGCGGGGCTAGCAGGCGCTGGAGTTGCCATCGCACTCCGCCTCGCGGTACCGAGTCCACCCGGCACGCTCCATCTGGCGCTGTATCTGCTGGTGGGTGCGAGCGCGGTCGCTGCCACCTACGTCGTCATCCTGTACCTGTTTGGCGTCGAAGAAGTCGTCTCGATCCCCAGGCTCGTCCGTGCTCGCCTGGCCGCCCGAGCGCCGGACCAGCTCGCCGTCTGAGATTGTTGAGACCATACTTCAGGGGGTGTGTGGGAAGGGTCAGGGGGCAAGGGATGTGCTACGCACACCCCCTGAAATATAGTCCCAACGAGACTCTTTGGGCGTCGCTAGCCTTGTTGCTTCTTTTGGGGTACTTAAGTATTATTGAGCAGCGCGTTTGATCATCAGGAGCCGACCTTGAAGATACTCCTTGCCGACGACGATGCCGACATGCTTGACGTGACCGCATACGCACTACGGCGGGAAGGGTTCAACATCATCGTGGCGACAGATGGCGCGCAGGCGTTGCGCCGCTGGCGCTCCGACGAACCCGACCTGGTGCTCCTGGACGTCGGGATGCCTCGCCTGAATGGCTTCGAGGTCTGCCAGCAGATTCGGGAGACGTCGCAGACGCCGGTGATCATGCTGACGGCCGCCGGCGACGAAGAGCACATCGTTCAGGGATTCATCCACGGAGCAGACGACTACGTCACCAAGCCGTTCAGCCCGAAGCAACTGGCGATGCGGATTCGCGCGATCCTCCGACGCAGCACCGATGCCCGAGCACCGGAGCCGGTGCGTGAGGTCGTCGTCGGAGACCTCACGCTCGACCTCGAGGCCCACCGGGTCTGTAAGGGTGGCGAATGGGTACAACTGACCCCGATCGAGTTCCGGGTCCTGCACATCCTGGCCAGCAACGTCGGCCGCGTCGTCAGCTTTGCGCGGTTAGCCGACCACGTCTGGGGATACGATGGCGGAGATCCGGCGGTGCTCAAGACCCACGTCAGTCACGTTCGGTCAAAACTGGACCTGCCGCGCGAGGGACTCGGGGCGATCCGAGTCGTCCACGGCGCCGGGTACTATCTGTCTGACCGCTAGCCCGTGAGCAGGTGTCGACGGTTCTCCCGCAGATTGTTGGCTGACAGGTGAATGAAAATGAACTCTCATCCGGTCCTGGTTGTCGACGACGAACCCGACCTGGTGCTCCTGGACGTCGGGATG
>DATLRG010000119.1:0-3159 GCA_035534795.1 Chloroflexota bacterium | reverse complement strand
CCTCCTGCCCACATGCGGTAAACTACAGTCCTTCCTGTGACGTATTCTCCTCGTCGAGCGTTGTACTGGTCGAAGGAGGGATTTAGTGGCAACGGGTGACCCGGTGCCGGTCGAGGCGCGCATCGTCGAACGCGCCCAACGCGGCGATCAGGTCGCCTTCGCGACCATCTATAACGCCTTTCAGCAGCGCATCGCCGGCTACCTTTACCGCATGGTGCAGGATTCCGAGGTGGCCGCGGATCTTACTCAAGACGTGTTCATCCGTGCCTACCGGGCGATCGGCCAGACGAAGCCCGACCTGAACCTGAAGGCGTGGCTGTTCGCGATCGCCACGAACGCGGCGCTCTCCCACCACCGTCGCCGTCGCCTGATTCAGTGGCTCCCGCTCGATCCCGTCGTCGAGGGGACGCCCACGGCTGGGCCCGAGGAGTGCGTCACGGCCCGCGCCGAGCTGCGCGAGGCGCTGGCCGCGCTGCCTCGTGAGCAGGCAGCCTGCTTTCTGCTCTGGGCACGCGAAGGATTTACCTACGAGGAGATCGGCAGTATGCTTGGAATTTCGCCGGGGACGGCGAAGACGCGCAGCTACCGCGCTCGACTGGCACTTGCCCGCGCCCTGCGGACCAACGAGGAAGGTACCTGATGGGCTGCGAACGCATCGAAGAGCTCCTTCCACTGTATCTCGACGAGGATGCTACCGACGCCGAGCGTCGGATCGTCGAAGAACACCTGGCTGCTTGCTCTGCCTGTTCGTCCACGCTCCAGCGGCTCCGCCGCCTGAATCGGATGGTCGCGGCCTGGCCCGACGTGCCGGACGAGCTGCGTCCACACCTGGCGACGATCGACGCTCGTGTGCGCCAGCAGGTCCGCCGCGAGCGGCTGCTGGTGCCAGCGCTCTTCGCGATGCGTCGAACGCTCAGTTTCGCGGTGTCGGCGGCCATCATCCTCGTGATCTGCGGACTTGGCCTGACTCTTCTCCTGATGGGATCGCAACTGGGGTCGGCGAGCCAGACGCTGACGGCCGCGTCGTCGCGCGTGTCACCCGTCCTCGCGCCGTTGCACCTGCTGGCGTCGCCCAGCTCACCGCTCGACCAGGCTGGGCTCGACGCGAGGCAACTGCCCGACGTCGTCAAGATCACGGTGTTAGACTATCGCAAGACCTCGAACCGGACCGTCACCGATCACGCGAAGATCGAGCCAGTGCTCAACGCCCTGGCGGACGCCCGGTTCGTTCGCCACGATCCCGGGCTCCAGCAGCGGGTCTTGAATCAGACGTACATCGTGCTGCTCGGACTGAAGAGCGGCTCGATCGTCTCGTTGTCGTATTTACCGAACGGGCAGGGCCCCAACGTGGAGGACCCGGGATCCCAGAATTGGTGGCAAGCGCGTGGACTCGACGCGGCGATGCTGCCGCTGCTGCCCAGTCCGCCGGTGGGCGTCGACGTCGTCGCTCGCCCGTCAGCGGTCCCCACGGCAGCGCCGTCGGCGGTGCCGAGCGGCGGGCCGCGGCCCACGGACATCCTGACCACGCCGCTTCACCAGCTTCCCGCGCCGGTCATGTCGCTCGCGGCCGACCCGACGAGCCCACGTCTGGTGTACGCCCTGCTGATCACCAACGCGCTCTACCGCTCGGACGATGCCGGCCAGACCTGGCGCCAGCTCCCCTTGCCGGCCGCCGAGACGCCCTACGCGCTGCCGCTCACGGCTGATCAGCAGAGCGCGCTGCTGCTGATGCCTCGCCGCGACATCGCGGTCGCTGCCACGACCCACGGGCGGGTCTTCGTCGTGGCGGAGCACGTTCTCTACGCGAGCGAGGATGGTGGGGCTGCCTGGAAGCCGCTGGACGACGCGGTCTACGCGTGGACGATGGCCGATCCAGCCGGCAACGTTCTCTACGTCTGGCACGGTTCCGCGCCATCCGAGCCCAGCGGACTCTACCGCAGCGGCGACGCCGGCGCGACCTGGTCGCAGGTGTACGCCACGGCCTTTCCGCCCCTTCTGTCGGCGCAACACTGTCCGTGCAGTCACGAGGGAATCGGCGAGCTCCTGGCGGACCCGCGGAATCCGAATGCCGTGGACGCGAGCTCGGACTATGGCATCTTCCAGAGCGGCGACGGTGGCCAGACCTGGCAGGGAATCGCCGGCAGCGCCCCCTCCCCGGGGGTGTACCGCTGGACGCCCCTGTTGGCCGGTGGATCGGATGGCACCATGGACGCGCTCGTCGAGGCATCCCCCAGCGCCACGCCCGGTCGCGTCGAGCTGGTCCGCCGTCGCCCTGGCGATTCGGCGTGGTCGGCCGCGGGCGAGGATTCCCTTGCCGCCTGGCAGGACCCGAGCGCGCCAATGTACGGTTTCAGCGCGCTGGTAGCCGATCCAGTCCGGCCCGGCCGGCTCTACCTGGGCAGCACCCGCGGCCTGCTCGTCAGCGACGACGCCGGGGCAAGCTGGCAGTTGGCCTCGCTCCCGGCAGGCCACGCGGTCTACCAGATCGCCGTGGCCCCGAGCAGCCCCTCGGCCAGCGGAGGTGGCTCGTCGACGCGCCTCTACGTTTGGACGGATGCCGGCTTCGTGGTTTGGGGCGATCAGTGATGTGGTCGCGGTGGCGTTGGCGCATGCCGCGGGGCTGGGTCGGCGCCTCGGTCGCGGCCCTAGCGATCGTGGCCGTCGCCGGCGGCATGGTCAGCCGTCCGGACCCGTGGGACCAGGCGGTCGTTATCCCGGTCAGCGGCCAGCGCCCGGAGACCGTCCGCTTCGAGCAGGGCCTCTGGATCGCGCGGCAGCGCGACGGCGAGTTCTACGCCTTTCTGAACGTCGACCCGCACGGGCACCATCCGACCGCGTGGGATGTGCAGAAAGGCATCTTCTTTGCCTCGTTCAGCAGCGGCGGATTCGGCGAAGGCTACGCGATCGACGGCCGTTGCATCGTCGGTCCATGCCCGGTGGGCGGCGGGCTCTACCGTGTCGCCTCGAAGCTCGATGGCAACCGACTCCTGGCGCTGCCGTCGGACGTCGTCGCCGGCGGAGGCACCACCGAGCCGGCCTGGCTCTTCGATCTCAGACAGCAGGGCCTCGACGCGCGGCGTCAGCTCGCGCACGACCTTGGCCAGGACCCAAAACCCGCGACGCCAAGCGCCCCATCAGCCAGGGGATAGGGGGTGTCTG
>DATLRG010000118.1:0-3409 GCA_035534795.1 Chloroflexota bacterium | reverse complement strand
TCGGCAAACCAGCCAAACCAATCAGAAAACTGCTCTAATAAGCTCGTTGCCGCACTTCGATCTGCCCATCACGCTCGCGAACGTCGAAGCTGATCTCGGGCGCGCTCGCGGGGCCGTTGATCACCTGGCCGTTGCGCAGGTCGAACTGCGAGCCGTGGCAGTGACAGACGATGGACGTGTCCTCGAGGCGGCCCTCCGCCAGCGAGCAGCCCCAGTGGGTGCAGGTGTTGCCGAGCGCGTAGACCTGGCCGTTCACGCGGGTGAGCAGGATACCCATTCCGTTCACGTCGACGCGGCGCAGCGCGCCTTCGCCAATGCCCGTCGCGGCGATGACCGGCGTGAACTGAGTCGGGCCTTGCGTCCAGGCCTGGCGGTTGACGAGCGTCCCGAGGTGGAAGACCATCCGTCCGCCGAAATCGGATGCGACGAAGAGCGCGGCGTAACCCAACGTCGCCAGCGGAATCGCGCCACGTCGATCGACACGGCGACGGCGCAGCGCGGATGCCGTGTAGACGGCAACCGCCAGTCCGTTCAACGTCGCGTGAGTGATTCCGACGCGGCGCTGCTCGTTCTCGATCTCGCTGAAGTCGGCCAGACCGGCGATCGCCGCCGCGAGCGCCCCACCCAGTCCGATGCTGGTGAGGAGGTCCGCGAAGCGCGCGACCTGCCGGTTGCCAGACAGCAGGCTGACGTAGTCCAGAGCAAGCGCGGTGGTGAACGCGCCGACCGGTAAATCGGTGATCGCCGCGTGCAACGGATGACCGAGCCAGACGCCATTGAGAAAATTGCGGATCTTGAGACCGGTCCTGCCCTGGCTCGTGAAGACGTTCTGGACCACACGCTGAACCGGCACGGCGACCTGATCGAGCCAACTCGGCTCTCCAAACAGGCGATCGAGTTCGACCGGGACTGTTGTTGCCATCGCTGCCTCCCATCTTGTTGCCGACATCGGCGCGCAAGAGTGGTGCCAGCGGTCGCGATCAGCGGTTCATCAGGAACGTCGCGGCGCCGTCGAAGTAGCGCAGGAACTCCTCCTGCGCGGCGATGGGAAGGCTCGTCGACTGCAGTGCGGAGGTCATCTGCCGCACCCAGACATCGCGAGCGGCCTGATCGATGGGAAACGCTAGGTGGCGCGCGCGCAAACGCGGGTGGCCGCGCTCGGCCTGATAGGTCTGTGGTCCACCAAAATACTGGATCAAGAACAGCATTAGATGGCGTCTGGGCGGCCCGAGATCCTCGGGATAGAGCGGTCGGAGGACCGCATCACGCTCGACGCCGTCGTAAAACGCGTCGACCAACGCGCGGAGCGTTTCGTAGCCGCCAACGGCCTCATAGATCGTCACGTGGACTCCGTTGATGATCAGATAGGATTGTGAGCCACCTCCAGCGAGCCGACGAACACGTCACGCTTGAGGCCCCTGGCCCGTTCGGTCCAGCGCGCCGCTGGATCGTGGCGCGTGGCGATCGCCTCGCCGGCCTCCATCAGTTGCGCGCTCAGCTCATCCGCGTAGTGGACGACAATCGCCTCGCGCGTGTACGGCTCGCGCGCCGCTCCGTGATCGAGCGACCCGTGGTGGCTGGCGATGATGTGGAGCAAGTGCAGAGCCACGTCGTCCGGCGCGTGTACGGCCTCACAGGCGACCTTGACGCGATGAAAGCCGGTCAGCACGTGCCCGAACAGGCGGCCCTCGTCGGTCGCGTCGAAAACCGTTCCGACTTGGTACGCATCGAGCTTGCCGACGTCGTGCAGAAGCGCGCCGGCCACCGCGACATCGCGGTCCGGGCCGGGGATGGTGCCAAGGATCGCGTCGCAGAGCTTCGCCACCTCCAGCGTGTGCTCGAGCAGGCCGCCGAGCCAGGCGTGGTGGAGCTCCTCGGCCGCTGGCCAGTGGGCCAGGCGGGCAACATCCGGTTCCAGCGCCGCGGTCACAACGTCGCGGAGCGGCGGACGAATCGTTTTGACGAGTGCTCGGAGCTCCGCGACCAGGTCCGCTTCATCGCGGATCGAGCGTCGAACGAAGGCAGCGGGCTCGTATTCGGCGTCGGTCGCCAAGCGCACCTTCTCGATCACGATTTCCAGGCCATCGCCGTTATACGCTCGTCCTACTGCGCCGCGCACCTTCACCACCCGGCCCGGCATCAGGGAGGCGCGGCAAGCATCGAAGCTGTCCCACGCGACAGCTTCCAGGATCCCGGTGGCATCGCGAAGTCGCGCGCGCATGAACGGCGTCCCGTCTCGCCTCTGGTGAGATCGCGCCTCGAGCACAGCGTAGAAGCCATGCTCGACTCTTTCCCCGATGGTCAGCTCCGCGACGTTCGGCGACATGCACTTCCCCCAATCTTCCGCGGACAAAAATAGCGGCATAGCGCCTGGCTGTCAATGAGCGGCAGGCATCGTGCTATAATTTCTCATTACAGCCTGTTTCCCTTGCAGTCTTGATTGGAGAAGCCGCGTGTTCGATCCTTTTCGCCGACTCGGCGGGGCGGTTCGCCGCACCCGAGACGCCGTGTTCGGCCAGGTGTCCGACCTGTTCGACCGGCGCCAGCTCGACGAAGCTCTCTGGGACGAGCTCGAGGAACTGCTGATTCGTGCCGACGTCGGCATCCCAACAACGGAATACATCATCGAGGCGCTGAAAGACCGCGTGCGCCAGGACGGAATCAAGGAAGGCGGACCAGCGCGAGAAGCGCTCAAGCAAGTGCTCACCGTCCTGCTCGACGTGGAGGGCGGCTACGGCGCGATGGATGTTCCCGCCGGTCGCCTGACAACTATCCTCGTGGTCGGAGTCAACGGCGTGGGTAAGACGACCAGCATCGCCAAGCTCGCTCACTACCTTGAGGCCCACGGACGCCATTGTCTGATCGCGGCCGGCGATACCTTCCGGGCCGCGGCGATCGACCAGATCAAGATCTGGGGGGACCGGGCGGGAGTGCCAGTGATCAGTCACCAGCCCGGTTCCGATCCGGGCGCGGTCGTCTACGATGCCTGGCAGGCCGCACGCGCCCGCAACGCGGACGTGCTCATCGTAGACACGGCCGGCCGCCTGCACACCAAGTTCAACCTGATGGAAGAACTTCGCAAGATTTACCGCGTTCTGGGGAAACAGGATTCGTCGGCCCCACAGGAAACCATCCTGGTGCTGGATGCGACGACTGGACAGAACGCGCTCGTCCAGGCGCGGGAGTTCCAAAAAGCCGCCGGCGTCACCGGCTTGATTCTCGCGAAGATGGACGGCACCGCCAAGGGTGGCGCCATCTTCCCGATCGTCCGCGAGCTCAAAGTCCCGATCTATTTCCTGGGCACCGGCGAGCAGATCGACGACCTCGAGCCCTTCGATCCGAAGCAGTTCGTGTACGCGCTGCTCCAGGAGCGGTAGACGGTATCGGGAAGGTGCCTGTTGGTGGGGTA